>NZ_JAJTDH010000065.1:0-37692 GCF_021300285.1 Microcystis sp. 49638_E5
GACTTGGAAACTATCTCATCAAATTAGTTCCCCCATAGAACCCCCTTGAGCCATCTAGCACACTTTTCTCTTTTTGTCAAATTTTATGTTAAGAAAGATGTGACTAATGGATAGCTTATTAAGGGGGGCAGGGGGGATCGAACCTAAAATTCATTTTTAATTTAATTATAACCAGCTACTTAAGTAGTAGTGCAAAGCTCAACTTTGTGTACTTTGTGTCTCTGTGGTTCACAAAAACAAAAAAGGCTTAATTTGGCAACAGTATTAAAACTGTAAAAACTTTTTAACTTGTGTCCAAAGATTGGTAAAAGACTCTTTCATTTCCTCCTTAATTTTCCAGCGTTTAAATGCCTCTTCGTAGGCAATTCCTTGATTTTGGAAAGTTTTCCAAGCCGAGAGAGAAAGAGGTAAACCCATCAGCAAAAGCAGATAAATTGCCCAAGAAATTGTTCCCGCACTAATTAAATTAATGATAATAAAAAAACTATTAATAATCAGATAGCGAACAGTTTTATTTTTTAGCTCCTCGCGACGAAAGCGATCGAATTCTTGCCGCTTATAACTGAGCATTTTTGACTCTTGCCAGTCCTTTTCCGCCGCTTCTAAGTCTTTAACTTCAATAGCCAAATCGTCGGCAATTTCTAACAACTGTTGACGGGTAATTTCTCCCTTATCCCCTTGACGGGAGATAGCCAAATAGAGAATTTCCTGCACATCCTCTTGACTGTAGGATTGGGGAGGGAAAAAATCGGGGTTTGGCATAGCGATAGAGAAAGAAATAGGTTCCTTCTCTATTATGGGCGATCGATTAGCGATTGACAGTTAGACGAGACAGGGAGTTTTTAGCTGATTCCACCATGCTTCTAAATCCTGCAAAGAGCGATCGGCATATTGACCGTAACGTTCCCGTTTATTGCGGATTTTTCTGGTAAAATTCGGCAAAATGCCAAAATTTGGCGGCATCGGTTGAAAATGTTTCGGTTCGGCACTGCTGATAAACTCAAATAATGACCCCATCATCGTTGTGGTTGGCAATGTCACCGTTTCTAATCCTAAAGCTAAACGAGCGGCATTAGTTCCCGCTAACCATCCCCCAGCAGCCGCAGCCGTATAGCCTTCCGTGCCGATTAACTGTCCTGCCGCTAATAGCGTCGGTCGCGATTTAAACTGGAGACTGGAGGATAATAACTGGGGAGAATTGATAAAGGTGTTTTTGTGCATCACCCCCATGCGGACAAATTCGGCCTTTTCTAACCCCGGAATCAGACGGAAAACCCGTGTTTGTTCACCCCATTTTAAATTAGTTTGAAATCCCACCATATTCCACAATTGCCCCGCTTTATCTTCCATTCGCAACTGTATAACTGCGTAGGGACGTTGATCTGGATATCTGGGATCCGCTAATCCCACCGGTTTCAGGGGACCAAAACGCATGGTATCCTCTCCCCGACTGGCTAATTCTTCGATTGGCAGACAAGCCTCGAAAAATTTGGCATTTTCTCGCTCAAAATCCTTCAATTCTGCTTGTTCTGCCTGTTTTAACTCTTGCCAGAAATGCAGGTATTGTTCCCGATCCATGGGACAATTGAGATAGGCAGCCTCACCTTTATCGTAACGGGAGGCCAGAAAAGCGATCGATTGATCAATAGATTCCCCTAGAATAATCGGACTAGCGGCATCAAAAAAGCTCAGATAGTCCAGGCCGGCAAAATTTTGCAGATCTGCGGCCAAGGCAGCACTGGTTAAGGGTCCAGTGGTTAAAACGACGATACCATCCCGGGGAATTTCCGTGATCTCCTGACGTTTTAAGGTGACTAGAGGGTGGTTAGCCAAGATTTCCGTCAAATTTCGACTAAAGACCCCCCGATCAACCGCTAAAGCCCCTCCTGCGGGGACACTGTGCTGATCGGCCTGAGCAATAACTAGAGAATTTAAGCGTCGTAATTCTTCATGGAGTAACCCGGTGGCGCGATCCACCGCCATGGCACCAAAGGAGTTACTACAGACTAATTCGGCTAAAAATTGGCTATGGTGGGCGGGACTAGAGCGAATTGGGCGCATTTCGTACAGGATCACGGGAATACCTGCTTGGGCTATCTGCCACGCCGCCTCAGTCCCCGCTAATCCTCCACCAATTACATGAATAGGGCGATCGATCATAGTTGGGAGAAAATGGCTAGAGTAGGATTATTTTAGCGTTAGTTCCGAGTCACCAAAAAAATAGGGCCAGCCTAGGGCGATCGCATGAAGATTGGGGCTGATCGCAAACTCAGGTTATAATATAAGGAAGGGATAGAATATTATATTTTATCTCGTCACGGTTTTTGCTTTCGAGAAGGTGGCAACACCGCCCCACTTTCTCACCATCTCCTTCCAGATGGGCTAGTTAGCGGTTTGACTTCTATGAACACCAATTATCTTGAGGAATACCAAAAATACCTAGCCGAATGGCAGAAAATGCTTCTGTCCGCTTGGGGTAATGGTCTTCCCACGACTACACCAGTGTTTGAGTTTCCAGAAACTTTGGTTAAATCCCTCGAATATCAACAAGAATGGGTGAAATCCTACCTAACCGCCCAAGAAACCGCCACCAAAGTTGCCCTCGATAGTCAGAAACAATTCTGGGATAGTTATTTCGGTTTTGCTCGTCAGTCCATGGCTGTAATCAATAAACCAGCTTAATTAGGTATCAATTGGCTAGATAGGGTTTGCTGAATAAATCTAAAAACCTTGTCCAACAAGGTTTTTAGACTTTTTTTCCCTCAAAAAGTGCCGACCTTTGGAGTGATTGGGGGGAAAATTCCTGGACTTTTTCCCTGAAAATTAGGTAATTGACCACCTGAAAATGGGTAAAACCCCACACCCCACACCCTACACCCTACACCCTGCCCCTAGGAAAAACTTTTTCAGCAGACCCTAGATAGTTCGATTAGTGACTTAACTTCCCTTAAAAAATGAAATTCCTCAAATACAATCCCCTCCGGCCTTGTATTTGAGGATTTTTTCGGTTTTATTACCTTTAGGCAATCAGGGAATTTTGGGGTTTAGCAAAAATCATCCGGCCGGCCGAGGTTTGCAGTGCAGATGTCACCACTACCCGCAATTCTCCCCCCAGATAATCTTTTCCTTCTTCTACCACCACCATCGTGCCATCTTCCAGATAACCGATGCCTTGGGTGGGTTCTTTTCCTGCTTTGAGAATTTTCAGATCCAAAGTATCCCCGGGTAAGTAGATCGGGCGTACTGCTTGGGCGAGATCGTTGACATTCAAGATGGTGACTTTTTGCAGATTGGCCACTTTACTGAGATTATAATCGTTCGTGAGCAAGGTGGCGTTAATTTCTTGGGCAAGATGGACCAATTTAGCATCTACGGTGCTAATATCCTCATAATCGGCCGGATGAATGATAATGCGATCAGGGAATTCTTGCTGCATCCGGTTTAAGATATCTAATCCGCGTCTTCCTCTGACTCGTTTTTGGTCGTTACTGCCATCCGCTAACTGTTGCAATTCCTGAAGGATAAATTGGGGGATGAGTATCTGTCCCTCGATAAATCCCGTGTCTAACAATTGTTCGATACGACCATCGATAATACAACTGGTGTCCACAACTTTGGTGGCGGCCGCTTGCAGGGTTCCTTCTGCCACTAAAATTGATTCCATACTATTGGGGTTAATCAGACGCAAAAAAGTGCGACCGTGGGTATCAGCTAAACTAACCCCCAGATAGGAAAACATAATACTGCCTAAAATGGCGATTATCGGCTTAATAAACGAGAATTCTCTGGGAATCGGTAGGAAGAAAATCGGGGCCAGGATCAGATTAGCAATTAACAAACCGATAACTAGACCGACCGAACGGGTTAAAATAACTTCGATCGGAGTTTGCCTTACTTGGGTTTCTAGACGACGATAGGTAGTTTGGGCAACTAAACCAAGAGCTAAACCAATAATTGAGGCAAAACCCGCCGATAACCAGCGTAACGCTTCAATATTGCTGATTTGCGACTGGACAGTAACCGGCAGCAAGTCAACACCACTATAACCAATACTGGCAACAGCGAAGACGAATAGTAAAATTATGACAGCATCAAGCATGGGGATAATACCAGAGAGGATAGGGGGGAATGATGATAGAAAAATAATGAGTATGGATGCTTTTCTATTATATCTGTGGGTTTCTCCTAATTTGTGTCGGGAAAGTTGCCTCCATTCTAGGAGATGTTCTCCCCAGCCATAATACATCTTAACGAAGATAAACGAAATTACAGTAGGAGGCAGGAGGCAGGAGGCAGCTTTATTCTCCCCACACCCCACACCCCACACCCCACACCCCACACTCCCTTTTTTCCTTTTTCCTCATATAATGCCCTATTTTCACCCCGTAACCTCGGTTTATATTCATATTCCCTTTTGCCGTCGGCGCTGTTTTTACTGTGATTTCCCGATTTTTGTCCTTGGTAATCGCACCAATCCGGCGACTTTTCCCCCTGTGGTGGAGTATGTGGAAATATTACAAGAAGAAATTAGTCTTAGTCAGGGGACGGGGAAACCCCTAGAAACAATTTTTTTTGGGGGGGGGACTCCTTCCCTGTTACCGGCGGAATTATTAGGATCAATTCTGGATACTTTAGCCAAAAAGTTTGATTTTGCGGCCGATATAGAGATTTCTATGGAGATTGATCCGGCTACCTTTAGTTTAGAACAATTACAGGGTTATCTTAGCGCGGGAGTCAATCGGGTTAGTTTAGGAGTACAGGCTTTTCAAGAACCATTATTACAGGTTTCTGGTCGATCGCATACCGTTAAGGATATCTATCAGGCAGTGGAATTAATTCAGGGATTGGGAATAGTTAACTATAGTTTGGATTTGATTTCGGGATTGCCACAACAAACCCTCACAGATTGGGAAAATTCCCTAGAAAAAGCGATCGAACTGCAACCGGCCCATCTTTCCTGTTACGATTTGGTCTTAGAAGCGGTTACTCCTTTCGGTAAACAGTATCAACCGGGAAAAAAACCCTTACCCGATGATGAAACTACGGCGAAAATGTATGTTTTAGCCGGTGAAAAACTAGCTTTAGCCGGTTATCAACATTACGAGATTTCTAACTATGCCAAACCGGGTTATCAATGCCGACATAATCGAGTTTACTGGGAAAATCGTCCCTATTACGGTTTTGGTATGGGGGCTGCTAGTTATCTTCATCAACAACGTTTTACCCGTCCGCGCAAAAGTCGCGACTATTTCGCTTGGGTAAAAGAAGGCTGTCAGATTGACGTGGAGAAAAATAGTTTTATTGATGATCTTCTCGAAACCTTAATGCTAGGGTTAAGGTTAGGGTCAGGGGTGAGTTTACCCGCGATTGAAGCTAATTTTGGCCCGGAAATCAAAAAAGCAATTTTAGAGGTCTTAGAGCCGCATAAACAGCGTAATCTAGTAATAATTGAGGGGGATACCAGGGTAAGATTAAGCGACCCCGAAGGTTTTTTGTTTTCTAATATCGTTTTAACCGATTTATTCGATCGCTGGCAATAGTCAGGAACTATATTTTACTAGCGATAATGGATAGCTAACCAAATACAAGGGGGATTATTGCTAGTAAATTCGACGCGATGTTTTTGGTGAGGAGGAATCAGCAGATAATCCCCCGCTTGCAGATTAAATTGGCTGCCATCTTCATAACTAATCTCAGCGAATCCCTGTAATAAAATCACCCATTCAAACTCAGATTGATCGTACCATTGACCCCGGGGAGTGGTTTGACCGGTGGAAATAATTCTTTCTAGACGAATAGCTTGACTTTGAGCTAAAATTTCCAGAATTTCTCGGTCGGGAATTAGTTCAGGTAAATCAAAAATTGAAGCTGCTATCATTAGTTATTATCCCTTTCTGGATGAAAATCTTTAATTACCGTCGGTATTGCTGTTAAAATTTTCTCAACGATATGAGCAGGTGTATCTAGGTCAGAAACAACAATCCTAATATCTGCTTCTGCATAAAGTCCTCGTCTTTGTTCTAATAATAATTCCAGTTTACTTTCTAAATCAGTGGACTGAAGCAAGGGACGAGAGGTATCTTGTTTTAAACGTTTAACCAAGACTTCTAGAGGAACATCTAACCAAATCATTAAACCGTGACGAAGATAACTCCAATTCATCGGTTTTAAAACCATCCCTCCCCCGGTGGCAATCACAGTTTTAGTCAGAGAGGATAATTCGGCTAAAACTTGGGTTTCTAACTCCCGAAAAGTCGCTTCTCCCTCGTCGACAAAAATTTCCCTGATTTTCTTTCCCGCGACCCTTTCTATTAATATATCTGTATCAAAAAAACGATATTGTAAACGTCGGGAAAGCAACTCTCCCAGGGTGGATTTGCCAGATCCCATCATTCCTAGCAAAAAAACACTTAATCCCCGTAAGGAGTTAAAATCCGTTGAATTGTCCATAGTTAAAATTTAGCCGAATGTAGTCCTCGCTACTCAGGGACGATGTTTTGATAAGCATGTGGGATTGACACTCCCGTCGCTAAAAGCGAGGGATTCTTGGTTCACTGACTCAAGTTGTCTTAGCAGGTATTTCTACCAACCAAAATAGAGCTTAAATCTCCCCAAGCGTTTAGGTCTGACGACCAGCTTCCGATATGCCCTATCGTAGCTTTTTTGAGTATATTTAATGCCGCCATTTTGTCTCTATCTTCCACATATCCGCAGGAACAAACATGAGTTCTAACTGATAGAGACTTTTTGACTAACCGACCACAATTAAGGCATTCTTGACTGGTATAGGCGGGATTAACTGCAATAGTTAATCTGCCGTATTTAATGCCAAAATACTCAATCCATTTTCTCAATTGTGACCAACCAGCATCATTGATACTCTTGGCTAGTTTTTGATTACGCACAAGGTTTTTGACTTTTAAATCTTCGTAAGCTATCAAGTCGTTTGACTGAATTAAACGGAGTGCCAATTTTTTAGCAAACTCTTCTCGTTGCCTACTTACTTTTAAGTGTCCCTTGGCGTATTTTTGACTAGCTTTTTTGTAGTTATTAGACTGCTTTTGTCCTCTCTTAAACTTTTTCGACTTTCTTCTATTCAGTTTATTAAGACGCTTCTCGGCTTTTCGATAATACTTAGGAGGCTCTACTGTATTCCCGTTGCTGTCAGCATAAAGATATTTTAACCCCATATCTAATCCTAGGCAATGACCCGTCGATTCTAATTGTGGGGTTATATCTCTAGCATCGAGTTTTAGCATTAACTGGCAATAATATCCATCAGCCCTTTTAACTATTCTCAACCGTTGAATTTGCCATTCTTGAAAATAAAACAAGTCTCGACTACCAATTAGTTTTAACTCCCCAATGTTTTTTCCATCAGTGAAAGTTATTCTCTTGGAATTTCGATTAAGTTTCCAACCTGACTTTTTAAACTCAACAGAATGAGTACGTTTAGAGTACTTAGGATATCCTTTCTTACCAGCGATTTGGTTCTTGCAATTGTTATAGAACCTAAGAATAGCAGTCCAAGTCCGTTCGCAAGCCTGTTGACAAGCTGTAGAGTTAAGGTCTTGAACAAAAGGGTATTCACTTCTTAATTGAGTGACATATTTATATACATCCTTTTGTCCTACACCTTTATTGTCTTCCCAATATCTAAGACATTTATTCCGAACAAACTGTACTGTCCGAATAGCCTCATCAATGGCTTGATATTGAGATGGTTTTCCTCTAAGCTTGTACTCTAAAACAAACATTTTGCGTTATCGACCTACCACGCAAACTACTCTAGCATACTAAAATTAAATTGGCAACTATAGATTAGAGTTATTCTTAGTCGTGCTTCGCTGTTGTATGCTGGTCAGCTTTTCATCTCCGAGGTGAAACCGAGGGTTCCTTCAAGCCGACATTATAGGTAAAAACCCGCAGATGAAATCAGAAAATCTTCTCAGAACCCCCATTGACACCGACATCGTGTCAGAATCTGGATAACCATGATACCATCTTGGTAATTAATCGACAAAATCAGCTTGATTAATTTAATCAAGTGGTGTGGGGAGTGTGAACACAGGAGTCTAAAATTCATGTCCAATCAACCAGCAAACTTTCCGGGTAACAGAAATCAACTCAAACCGATTAAAGTCGGGATTATCGGGGTCGGTAACATGGGACAACACCATAGTCGCATCCTGAGTTTATTAAAAGACGTGGAATTCGTCGGGGTGGCCGATGTCAACGTCGAAAAGGGTCTGGAAACTGCCAGTAAATACCGAGTCCGTTTTTTTGAAAATTATTTAGATCTCTTACCTAGGGTAGATGCGGTTTGTCTCGCTGTCCCCACGCGGTTACACCATCGAGTCGGGATGGACTGTCTGCAAGCGGGAGTACATACCTTGATCGAGAAACCGATCGCCGCTAGTATTAGTGAAGCGGAATCTTTAGTCAACGCAGCAGCCGATCACGATTGTATTCTGCAAGTGGGTCATATCGAGCGTTTTAATCCCGCTTTCCAAGAGTTATCGAAGGTCTTGAAAACCGAGGAGATTTTAGCGATTGAATCCCATCGCATGAGTCCCTATTCCCAACGCGCTAATGATGTGTCGGTGGTGTTAGATTTAATGATCCACGATATAGATTTAATTTTAGAATTAGTCGCCGCTCCCGTGGTGAAATTAACCGCTAGTGGTAGTCGCGCTGCCACTGATTCCGGTTATCTCGATTATGTCACTGCAACCCTTGGTTTTAGTAATGGAGTGGTGGCTAATTTAACCGCTAGTAAGGTGACTCATCGCAAGATTCGCCGTTTAGCGGCCCACTGTAAAAATTCTCTCACGGAAGCGGATTTTCTCAATAATGAAATCCTCATTCACCGGCAAACCACCGCTAACTATAGCACCGATTACGGTCAAGTTCTCTACCGTCAAGATGGTTTAATTGAAAAGGTTTATACCAGCAATATTGAACCTCTACACGCGGAATTAGAACATTTTGTTCATTGTGTGCGCGGTGGGGACCAACCTTCTGTCGGTGGGGAACAAGCTTTAAAAGCTTTACGATTAGCTAGTTTAATCGAACAAATTGCCCTTGATGGTCGCGTTTGGCAACAATCGGACTGGAATTATCAATATCTTAATTCTCCCGTGATTACTGCTTCTTGATTGTTTTTACCCCGATTCTTTAAGTAAGAGAATTGGGGTGAGGAAACAAAATTAGTTATCTGGAAAACTTTCCCAACATTTTTCTGAGGATTTTTTTCCACACCATTGACTTTCACAGGGAACTCCATCACCGTCTCCATCCATTTTGACATTGGGGCAATTTCTCAAGAAAAAAGTCGCTTCTGCACAGGAGGTCATCTGGGAACAGTGAGTTCTACCATCGCACCGAAACTGTGGAGAAGGACTAGGTTTTTTCTGGGGAGTGGGACGATTATTGTTGTTAGCTACGGCTAAATTATTGAGGGTTTGATTGCCAGAAATTGGTGATTTTATTGATATTTGTTCGCTCAGAAAACCCAGAATTAAAATAACAATTACTTTTTTCATAAAATGCTTGCCTGATTCTCTGCTCTTATCATAGTACCAGATAGGAGACAGGATAATAAATCAGAGTTATTCCCTGTTTCCTATTCCCTGTATTTAGAGCTTGCTGAATAAATCTAAAAACCTTTTTGGGTAAGACTTTTAGACCTTTTGTCAATCAAAAAGTACTGGATATGGGAGTGATCGGGGGGAAATTTAGGCACTTTTTCCCTGAAAACTTTTTGCCGCAAACCCTATTTAGAGTAAAATTTCCCTGTGTTGAATTGCTAATTTATGGGCGGGAAAACCTTCGTACTCGGCTAAAGTTTTCGTGGTTTCTTTTAACTTTTCAAAGCCTTCAGGGGTGACATAAGCCAAAGTGGAGCGCTTGAGAAAATCATAAACCGAAACCGCCGAATAGGAACGGGCAAAACTTCCTGTCGGCAGCACAGCATTGACTCCGATGGCGTAGGTAGCCATAGAGGAAGGAGTATGATTTCCCAGGAGAATTTCGCCAGCATTTTTAATCTTGCCCAGAATGGCAAAAGGATTACTAACTAAAACCTCTAGATGTTCTGGGGCGTACTCATTGACAAAATCGAGGGATTGCTGCAAACTATCGGTTAAAATTATGCCCCCATAGGCGGCTAAACCCGCCTCACAGAATTCCCGTCGCCAATCCGGGAGTTTTTGCAGGTATTCCTGTGCATATTCACTAGCAGCGATCGCCAAATCTTCACAGTGGGTGACTAATAAAGCCGCCGAATCCGCCCCGTGTTCCGCTTCAATTAATAAATCCAAGGCCGCTAAACGGGCATCGGTGGACTCATCGGCCAAAACTATCGACTCACTTGGACCTGCCGGCAAACCCACATCCACAGTACCGAACAGTAACCGCTTGGCCGCCGCCCCATAGACGCTGCACGGACCGGTAATTTTGTCAACCCTTTTGATATTTTTTGTTCCCAAAGCCAAAGCGGCGATCGCTTGTACGCCCCCTAACTTATAAATTTCTCTGACTCCAGCCATGCGTGCCGCCACCAGAGAAACCGGCTCCACGTTGCCCTGTTTATCGGGGGGAGTGCAAACCACCACTCTTTCCACTCCTGCCACCATTGCCGGTATGGCTAACATTAACATCATCGAAGGAAAAGCACCGCGGCCCCGGGGAACGTATAAACCCACATTGGGGATAGGAGAGATTTTTTCGCCGGCAAAGACACCGGTTTCAATTTCTGCCAGTAGTGTTTCTTCCGGCATTTGGCGACGATGTACCTCTTGAATATTCCGGAAAGCCTGTTCAATGGCAGTTTTTACTTCCGGTTCAATTAAATGAAAAGCCCGCTCAAATTCTGCCTCGCTGACTTTGATATTTTCTACCGTCGCACCCTCGTAGTCAAAACGCCGCACATAGTCCACAACGCCGGCATCTCCCCGTTCGCGGATGGTTTCTATGACCGTTTGAGCGACTTTGAGGGCGTTATCAATATCTAACTCGGCTCTTTTCTGAAGTTTTGCCCGTTCCGCGCTACTTAATTGCGAAAGTTTTAATATTCTAACCACTATTGGTGCTCCTACTGCCCCCCGTCCTCTCAAGAATAGCGGGGAATCTGAATCTTTTTTGATTATAATGCAGATCATGTTTAAGCTCTCTTGCTGTTCTGTAAATGCGATCGCTCTTAGTTTATTATGGGGGGCGAGTGGTGCTGTGTGGGCAGAAACGGATTTAGACTTAGATCCGAAAATTCGGCAAGAAAGCCCGGTTTTAGAGCGTTGGTTAGAAAAAATACCCGATATCGCCGAAGATATTCGCCGCGATCCCAGTTTTCGCACGCGTATCCGCTTGGGATATGCAGAGTTTCCTTCTAGCGATAATTCCAGTGGCGTGATTTTGGGGGTAGAAGATGTGTTTTTCGGTCAAACCAGTTTAACCCTAAGCGGCGATTATCAGACGGTTTTTAACGGCAAAAGGACGGCAATAGGAGCAAATTTACAATACTATCTCCTCCCTGTGGGTGATTATGTCAATCTAGCTCCTATGGTGGGCTATCGTTACATTCAAACGGGAAATTACAGCACCGATGGGCTTAACTTAGGATTAAAGCTCAAATTAGCCCTTTCTCGCACGGGGGCGGCAGATATCACCGTCAGTCAGAGTTTTATCTCCCCCGGTGGTGATAACGAGGTGGGATTGACTACTCTTTCGGTTGGTTATGCGATTACCTCTAATTTACGTTTAGCCGCCGATATTCAAGCCCAAAATTCCCGCGCTCGTAAAGATAGCTCCGTGGGAATTTTACTGGAATGGCTGCCCTAATTAGGTTCGTGGGGGCAGCCTGTGGGGTATAGGGTTTTACCGATTTTTGGGACGTTTGGCAAAGCTCGGTAAAAAAAGGAATTGGGAGAAAAAAATTTAATTCTGCGTCAAGGATTTTGCAAGGTGACTGGGCAACATTTTGGAATTCTGCTCAAATGCCCCTATCATGAAGTTGACTTTACTACCGATCGAGTTTAAAACTTATATAATCGTGGGTTTGAGGAGTGAAAACAGTGAAAAAAGTTAATTTTAACGGCCAACCTTTCCATTTTATCGGTATTGGCGGTATTGGGATGTCAGCCCTCGCTTATATCTTAGCCAAACGCAATTTACCCGTGTCTGGCTCCGATTTACGTCCTACTCATATCACCCAACGGCTACAGGGAGCGGGAGCGCAGATTTTCCACCGTCAAGAGGCAAATAATTTAGCTTTATTTCATTCTCCTGGCCCTCAAAACAGTAGCCAAACAGTTCCGCAAGTAATCTGCTCCACGGCGATTAATGACCATAACAAGGAATATCAAGCGGCCAGAGACTTAGGATACCCAATTTTTCACCGTAGCGACGTTTTAGCGGCTTTAATCGCTGATTACGACAGTATCGCCGTCGCTGGCACCCACGGCAAAACCACCACTAGCAGCCTAATCGGTTACGTTTTGTTAGAAGCGGGATTAGATCCCACGATCATTGTCGGTGGTGAGGTGGACGCTTGGGAAGGTAACGCTCGTCTTGGTCAAGGTCGTTTTTTAGTGGCAGAGGCCGATGAGTCCGATGGTTCCCTAACCAAGCACGCCCCGAAAATCGGCGTAATCACTAATATTGAGCTAGATCACCCAGATCATTACCATAATTTAAGCGAAGTTATCGATACTTTCCATGAATTCGCCCATCAGTGCCAGATTTTAGTCGCTTGTTTAGATTGTGACACGATCGCCGAGCATTTCCGTCCGACAATCAGTTATAGTCTCGATCCCGAAAAAGGTGCCGATTACACCGTCAGCGAGATTATCTATGAACAGGGAATGATGAAAGCTTCCGTCTGGGAAAAAGGCAGTTATCTGGGACAAATGGAAGTGAAAATCCCCGGGCAACATAATATCAGTAATGCTTTGGCAGTGGTGGCCATCGGACGTTATCTCGGTTTAGAATTTGCCGTTATTGCCGATGCGATCGCTACTTTTGCCGGGGCAAAACGCCGTTTTGAACACAAGGGAGAGGCAAACGGCATCACTTTTATCGATGATTATGCCCATCATCCTAGCGAATTGTTGGCCACGTTAGCGGCGGCAAAATTAAAGGTAGAAGGCAAACAGTACCAACGTTCGATCGCCGTTTTCCAACCCCATCGCTACAGTCGCACCACTGCCTTTTTAGAGGAATTCGGCTCCGCTTTCAGTTCCGCCGATGTGGTAGTCTTAACCGATATTTATAGTGCCGGGGAAGTGAATATCAATCACGTCACGGGGCAGCAAGTGGTCGAACAGGTGAGAAAACACCATAAAAACGCCTACTATCACCCTGAATTGAGTTCTTTAGGTCAATTCCTGCTAGAAATTCTCCAACCAGGGGATCTAGCCCTGTTCCTCGGCGCCGGCAATCTCAATCAAGTTATCCCCGAAATGCTCTCTCTTTACCGCGAACAATTAGCAGTTAGAGTATAGGAGTCAGGATTCAGGAGACAGGATTCAGGAGTCAGGAGATTATTTTTATTTATTCTCCCCGCTTCTCGCTCCCTGCTCCTCTGCTCCCCATCTCCCCAACCCCCAATTCATAATTTATAATTCATAATTTATAATTCCCAACCCCTAAAACCCTATGATTAAATCCTCTGTTTCTCTAGCTGATTTCACTTCCTACCGGGTGGGGGGAAGAGCGCAATGGTATGCCGAACCAGTTAATCTAGAGGAATTAAGAGAATTGTTCGCTTGGTGGCAATCGCAAGATTTACCCTTGACTGTTTTGGGGGCTGGTTCAAATTTACTAATCAGCGATCGAGGTTTACCCGGACTTGTCCTCAATACTCGTCATCTGCGATCGAGTTGTTTTGATGCCGAAACTGCTACGATTACAGCAGCGGCGGGGGAACCCCTGCCAAAAATAGCTTGGAGAGCGGCAAAACGGGGCTGGAGGGGCTTAGAATGGGCGGTGGGTATCCCCGGTACGGTGGGGGGTGCTGTGGTCATGAATGCGGGGGCGCACACCTCCTGTGTGGCGGATCGATTAGTGCGGGCGCTGGTATTAAATCCCGATGGTCAGTTAGAAACTTTAAGCAAAGAAGATTTAAATTATAGTTATCGCAGTTCTTCTCTGCAAGGGGATCAACGTTTAGTTATCGAAGCTACATTTCAGTTAGAAGCTACCGATAATCGCGAGGAAATAATGGCAATTACTACCCATAATTTACGCCATCGCAAAAATACCCAACCCTATGATCGTCCTAGTTGTGGTAGTGTTTTCCGCAATCCTAAACCGCAATTTGCCGGGGCTTTAATTGAGGGAATGGGATTAAAAGGTTATCAAATTGGTGGGGCGCAAGTATCAGAATTACACGCTAATTTTATCCTGAATATTGGTTCAGCAAAAGCCTCGGATATTCTGCGTTTAATTCGCCATGTGCAGGAACAAGTGTTCGATCGCTGGTCCCTCTGGTTAGAACCAGAGGTGAAATTTTTAGGGGAATTTGACGGGATTTAATTATTTTTCTCGATAACGGTTGAACTCAGCCACGATAGGCTGGAGTGCGACGGCAAATATTTTTATAATCCTCTAGCATGGTGCGTTCCCCAAAAATCTATTGGTGGGGCAGTAGGAGCCACATTAGGGAACGCACCCTACAGCGATGGGGATCGTACTGACAGTGGGAGCAGTGTAACGGTCTAGTTATGCCGTCTTCGCTTGTGAGGTTAACTTAAGCAGTTCATTAAGCTTATTTTTTAAGTTTTGGGATACCATAAGCGGATTGTAGACTTCTCCTGCGTAGGGTTGCCAAACATAACTAGAACTAAAGGGGCGCAATACTGACAATATTCCTAGCTCTTGTTCGAGTGGTTTTGCTAAAACCAGTCCTGGGATAGATAAGTTAGATGATTCTTCGATAAGCTCGCTGTAAGTTCTAAATTCATCGACTTCAACACCAACCAGTGCATAACGGAATGGGGGAGCAAATCGTAGGGACTGATATAGTAAGATACCTAACTCTGTCATTGAATATGCACTTTCAGGGCTGTCTATTCCCACTTCGCTAAGATTACTTGGTGAAACACGACACCACCAATTTTCTTCTATATCTTGGAATATATCTGTGTGACACTGGCAATGGCGACCAGTTGACAGCAACCATGATATTCCCTCAAAATGCTGAGCAAATTTATAGGCGTTGCTCTCATCCGAACCACATTCTGCCGATAGACTAAATATCCATGCCATTTTGATAGCCTCCCATTGTGTGTATGCCACTAATCAACCTTTTCCCAATATTTTTGGGTGTTTGCCAATGCTGCCTCGTACTTTTCTAGAGCCATTGTAACTCTTGGCATGATGCTAACGTGAGTCGGGCTATCTTGGACAGCCTGTAAATCCCCTGTGATATGGCTATCGTCAATTTGCCATAAAGGGTCTTTGCCAGTTCCACCAAAACTGGCAGGTTTGCGAAATGCTGGTAAACCTTCAATGGATAGGGCAACAGACATTCCCTTTGTGTCCCTAATGGCAACCGTTACAAGATCGCCATGCAACTTACGCTGTGGCTCTGGTAACAAATAGCTTTGTTCATCTAGGCAACCTACTGGCATTTGCTGAATGTTTATATCGATATTAGGTCTAACCCCTAATAATCTGGCACTACGACCAATTTTGGGTCTGTCGTTTTGCTCTGCCATGCCACGATAGTAGAGTTTCGCCATCACCCACTACTTGTATTTTACCTTTAGCTTCATTGTACCTGAAGCACCAACAATAAACTCAATTGGGACACCATCAACGTCTGAAGATAGACCAACACCAGCTTTCTGAGACATTGTAATCTCTATTTCATCAACACCATTTTCTTTTCCTGCTCGAATAATGTCGATCGCTACTTTTCTTTGTTCTGCAATCTCTTTTTCGTTAGCACCTGATGTAAGAAGGGAAATACCGTCCAAAACAAGTGCTACTGGAAGCGCCAAAGGCACCATTGCAAGCTAACTATTCTGCGACAAGAAGGTAAGCGCTTTATGCCGTTTTTCTGGCGTTGTGATGTCAAACTCGTTGGATTCACTCATACTCATTGGCTGGGTTCTATATAGCTATCGATTAACGAAGTGTTGGAATACAAACACAGAATATCACGCCCAAAAGCGTGTTAGCCAGATTAGCCTACTGCTAGTGGAGCAGTAGGAGCCACATTAGGGAACGCACTCTACAGCGATGGGGATCTGCTATGCAGTGCCTTCGGCATCGCACTGGGGTGTTGAGTCCGTCGGCTGCAAACCCTGGTTAGACAACTGATAGCCGTTTGACTTTGATATTGCCAATTGTCTGCTCTGCTTGCCATAGATCGTATTGCATTTGCTGATTGAGCCAACTTTCAGGAGATGTATCGAAAGCTTTCCCTAAGCGAATTGCCATTTCGGGGCTAATACCTGCCCTACCATTTAAGATGGCAGATAGGGTTTTTCGACTTACACCCAATGCTTCAGCAGCCTCAGTCACAGTCAGATTCAAAGGTTCGAGACAAAGTTCTTTAAGAACTTCACCAGGATGTGGTGGATTATGCATTTTCATCAGTGGTAGTCCTCAAGATCGACATCACAAGCATCAACACCGTCAAAGGTGAAAGTGATCCGCCAGTTTCCAGATACTCTCACCGTCCAGGTTCCTTTACGTTGCCCTGCCAGTTGATGAAGTACCAACCCGGGTAAGTTCATGTCTTGCGGTGAAGTTGCAGCACTGAGACGAGCCAGAATCAGCCGAATTCGTTGGGCATGATTTGCCTGAATGCCTCGGGTGGTTCCCGACTCAAAGAACTGCTCTAGTCCTCGATGCTTGAAACTGACTATCATCCATTAAGTGTAACCCATAACGTTACTGGTTACAACCCAACGATAAAAAAATAACGCCTACTATTTTTAATATATCTCGTGGGTGGTGCGTTACGACTACTGGACTATTGATTATACGGAAACTTTCCGTATATCACACCCAAAAGCGTGTTAGCCAGATTAGCCTACTGCTAGTGGAGCGGTAGGAGCCACATTAGGGAACGCACCCTACAAGATCGGCGATCACACTGACAGTGGGAGCAGTCTAACGTTCCCAATCACCCGTCGCAGATAGACTTTGCATCATAACTGATTAGCTTTCGTCGGTCGGTGTGCATTGGGGTTGTTATGCCTTGTCACCAACAGATATGATGCGCCAATCACCTTATGGAATAAACAACCGACCAGCCCCCATATAGTCTTGGATATCGATCACAATTTCTACAAGCCTTTCAACGCAGCGTTCTCGATAGTCAGATTCATTGACCCTATCCGGATCGCCAATCGTAATGATCGGAAATGAAGTCGGTTGATTTTCTTCACGCATTACTTGTTCCAACGAGTCTTCACCCTTCGCATTCCGGTTTGCCGTAAGTAAGAGCATCCCGTTGGTTTGGGCAAATCTCCAAACTACTCGATCATTGCTGTCTGCGGGTAAGCCAACGTCTTCAAATGTCCTCAACCGAATTAGAGCGAGATCTAATAACCCGCTAACAACAAGACTTCCAGAGATCAGAATTGCCTGCCGATTCAAGTTGTAATCAGCCAGAACAATCATTGCTTCTTCGCTTCCCGCTTTGCTCTCCGTTCCTGAAGTTTAGCTCTAACCGCTTCATAGCCTGGACGAGGAGGAGTAGCAGCGATCCGAGCAAAACGTTCGCGATTCCTCTCTTCCCAAAATTGTTTAGTTTCTGCGGCAGTCTTTAAAATCTCCTGATACTCTGCTTCCACTTCTGTTCGATGTGTTTCAATGTAGGAAAGGGCAGCATGAATCTGAGCATCTGTAAGATTGAAGGCATCACGAATAAACTTGGGTGGATACTGAGCTTTGAGATAATCGATTACGTCATACAGAGTAATACGAGTATCCGCAATTGTAAGCCCTCGCTCTGTGCGGATTATAGCTGTTTGTCCATTCGATGCCAGTGCCATAGCAGTCTTAGCTTTTAATCATTTAATTCCATAGTAGCGCACAAAAAAAGCAAGGGGAACCAACGCCCCCCAACGACTGATTCACAAAATCCTTAATCCTCAACCCAGACCTTCAAAATGTATTTCAGCCTCGTTCCTGCATCTAGCCAGTAGTGAACTCCAACATCTGGCAGTTCAGTATCATTTGTGTGAGCGTCACCCCGTCCTATGCCATCATCAAAGGGAGTAATACGGTGTTTGGAAACCTCTTTGTGGAATTCCACCCGTGTTATTCTTGCTCCAGTGCAAGGAAATTTATCGTCTCCTCACTTGCCAAGCATACCAGATTCGTAAGTTCTCGAAACATCAACTGCTAGTCATTCAGCCATAATAAACCTCCTTTTTTGCTGTAACTTTTCCGTATATCACGCCCAAAAGCGTGTTATCCAGATTAGCCTACTGCTAGTGGAGCGGTAGGAGCCACATTAGGGAACGCACCCTACAAGATTGCGATCATACTGACAGTGGGAGCAGTCTAACGGTGGAGTTATACGCCGTTGGAAGCAGGTCTTCGATCATTACACTTGAATGATATCAAAGCTTTCTTTGTTTGTAATCCGATAAAACAGGAAATCTGAATCGATTGTGAGAATTTGCCGATATCCTGTCTTTTCAGCTACCAAGACCAGGGTTGCATCCGCCAAGTCCATGGGGCGATCACGGTATTGCTCCATCAATGCCAACAAACGACTGTAATCACTTTCCTGAATATCGTAAACCACCAGCAGTTTGTCTAAAAGAAGCTGTCCCAGTTGTTTTTGCATTTGCCAACCACCCCGATGCAGCGCAAGGTACATGGCTTCGGTCAGGCATGACCAAGTTGTTAAAAGGGGCGTTTCTAATCGGAGGACTGCGTTTTTATAGGCGTTATGCTGAGACTGAGTTCGATCTACAAGACAAAGTAGGACTCCGGCATCGCACAGGATCATAGATCTAGTCCTTGTTGCCGATATTTTTTGAGCAGGAGTTGCTGATAGTTGCTGACTGGTTGAAGTGGCGTTACGTCTAAATGATCCACCGTCTCAAACCATTGTGACCATCTCTCGACAATTTTTTCAGCAGTTTGGCTGGTATCAGGTTTAGCTTGATGTTTGTGGATAATACAATCAATGAAGTCACTCACCTCTTGCAAGAGTGGCTCGGAGAGTTGGTGCAATTTGGCGATCGCAGTATCACGAGTTGTCATAGGAACTCCTCTATACAGTTTTCTTTATTGTGAGCGTAACGTTAATCGCGTTTAGTTCCTAAGCTATCACGATTTTAAATTGCTGGTTGATAGGAGAGAACAGTACAGGGATTGCCGGGGATTTAGCTAAACGGAAACTTTCCGTATATCACGCCCAAAAGCGTGTTAGCCAGATTAGCCTACTGCTAGTGGAGCAGTGGGAGCCACATTAGGGAACGTACCCTACGGCTAACTGTGAGTATGAGGCACACGGGATGTGAAGCCGCCTAACGGCTTAATTGAGCAGCAAGAGATTCCGTTCAACTAAGCGTAAACTACTCTAATATTGTCCGCTCCAATGATGTGTTATGCGCCGATCGCTTATCAATTATTTATCTTTGCAAAAATAGATAACTTTAACGGGCGTATCGTTTCAGCATAACGTTCGAGTTCAGGGGCGCTGCGCAGCTTTATCGCGCAGCGGCCCCTGGAACGAAGTGTTATGTTTCAAGTTTATCGAAGGCACTGATTAACCAATCGATCTTCTGATCTTTTCTATATGGACTGGGATAGCGGTACCAAGGGTAGTCCAACTGTAGCCCCTGCACCCCAGGGATTTCGGATAAGAATGCAATAGCAGCATTTCGAAGTACTTCAGTAGAACCCCATGCTGCAACTATGCGAGAACTTCCCGCACAATCACGTTGAAGCCCGCCGAGCCGCTTGGGATGGATAATGCTATGGGGACTGGAGGGGTCACGCTTCTGAGCATCCTCAAAATCCACTGAAAAGCTGCCGCTGTTTCCGTTTCTGAGATCTGATAGGTTGAGAACCCTGACGTGCTTCCACCTCTTTAGCAACATCAGGCGCATCAGTTGGTACTGCGCGTTATCTGGCCTGGCTGGAATCAGTTCCCTCGACCATCCGCCATCAAGTACATCGCTCACTGAGTAGCATTTTGGAATGTAACTTATATCGAGTGGCCTAGAAGAACCCGGATTCATCATTATCACTACCGCGTCCGGCACCCCTGTGGCTTCAGAATCTCCGGCATTGGCGATAATTTCCAAAACGCTTCGGCACGGAAACACTTTTCCGGCGATTTCTACGTCATAGAAATGCCCTCGCACCGAGAAGGAGCGCTTCAATTCATCTGCGTAAACAAATTCCACTTAGGCTAGCGCTCCGAATGAAACATAACGGCTTAATTGAGCAGCAAGAGATTCCGTTCAACTAAGCGTAAACTACTCTAATATTGTCCGCTCCAATGATGTGTTATGCGCCGATCGCTTATCAATTATTTATCTTTGCCCTGTGTTAGCGTTAGCGTAACGCACGGATTTTGAACATTAGATAAGGTGCGTTACATTTCATTAACGCACCCTACAAGATCGGCGATCGCACTAAATCCCTTGAGTAACGCACAGAAAACGGGTTTCTCCGAGAAACCCGTTTTCTACTCATGCAAAAGCAATTTTGTAGGGTGCGTTAGGCGGTGATCACCTTGGAATGAAAAACCAAAATTAGTAATCCGCCGTAACGCACCAGTTAAGTATTATCAAAGTTCTCATCAACCAGAAGCTTGATCATGCTTGCCGCGCTGCTTTACGCGCAAGAAAGCGATCCCGCAATCCCTGGGGGTCAAATCTCCCTTGATTGATTACCCGAATCTCCTGTGCTTGCTGTTGTCGCTGTTGCAAGTAGGATTCTACTTCCGATTGGTGCTTGAGGTAAAAAGCGATCGTGGCGTAAACGTCAGCTAGATTTAGTGATGGGTAACGATTAACGATTTCCGCTGCTGTCGCACCCTGATGAAATAAGGTCATAAGCATTTTCGTCGCCGTGCCTAGAATTTTATTGTCTAGTACAGGCCCGCTATTATGGCACGAACGATTTAACTTGACTAGGAATGGATAAAGGCAAATAATCAATTAATCGATCGAGATCAAGACTCAATGTCTGATAACTTGTTATTGGTGGGGTAGGGAATCACCTAAGTCACCCTGTTGAATTATTGATTGTCATTAAAAATGTTTAAGCGATCGCTTTTCTTGCCCCTGTTAATTTTATCCCTTAGTTGTACGCTGCTTTTTAGTGCTTGTCGTCAACAAACAGCTAATAATCCTCCGGCAACGGAAAATAATAATTCAGAAACTTTAAAACTTTTATATTGGCAAGCGCCGACGATTTTAAATCCCCATCTCTCCACGGGATTCAAAGACTCAGAAGCGAGTCGCATTACCTTAGAACCTTTGGCTAGTTTCGATGAAAAAGGGGAATTAGTTCCTTTTTTAGCGGCAGAAATTCCTACTATTGAAAATGGGGGAGTTGCCCGGGATGGTAAATCGGTGACATGGAAGCTAAAAAAAGATATTAAATGGTCAGATGGTACTCCTTTTACTGCCAAAGATGTCATCGCTACCTATAATTTTATTACCAATCCGAAAACTGGTTCTACTAGCGCCGGCAATTATGAAATAGTTAAAACTGTGGAAGCGATCGATCCCCATACAGTTAAAATAACTTTTAAGCAAGTTAATCCCGCTTGGTCATTAGTTTTTGTGGGGACAGAAGGGATGATTTTACCATCACATCTCTATGAAAAGTATAGCAATGAAACGGCACGCCAGGCCCCTGCTAATTTATTACCGGTGGGAACTGGCCCCTATAAAGTGGTAGAATTTAAACCGGGAGATACGGCGGTTTATGAACCAAATTCTTTTTTTCGAGAAGCGGATAAATTAGGTTTTCAAAGAATAGAATTAAAAGGAGGAGGTGATGCAACTTCTGCGGCACGAGCGGTTTTACAGACACAGGAGGCAGATTATGCCTATAATTTGCAAGTAGAGGCTAAGGTTTTAAGTGATTTAGAAAAAGCGGGTCGGGGTCAGTTAATATCTAGTTTCGGTTCTTTGATTGAAAGAGTTTTATTTAATCTGAGTGATCCTAATCAAGTTACTCCCGAAGGTGAGAGGTCTAGTATTAAGTTTCCCCATCCTTTTTTGAGTGATGTGAAAGTAAGAGAAGCTTTATCTTTAGCCGTTGATAGAGATACTATTGCCACGCAGCTTTATGGTATTACTGGGAAAACAACTCCTAATTTTATTGTGATGCCATCGGAATATAATTCTCCCAATACTCGCTATGAATTTAATCTAGAAAAGGCTAATAAATTACTAGATGATGCGGGATGGAAAGATAGTAATGGTGATGGCACTAGGGATAAAAATGGGGTAGAAATGAAATTAGTTTTTCAAACCACTGTCAATCCTCTCCGTCAGAAAACCCAAGAAATTATCAAACAAAGTTTACAAGCGATCGGGGTAGGAGTAGAATTAAAAACTATTGATGCCAGTATTTTCTTTTCTAGCGATCCTGCTAACGATGACACGGTAGAAAAGTTTTATGCTGACCTACAAATGTACACTACAGGTAATAATAGTCCCGATCCAAAAGCCTATTTTAAAACCTTTACCTGTAGCGAAATTCCCCAAAAAGCTGATGGTTGGGCCGGGGATAATTATGCTCGTTATTGTAATCCTGAATACGATAAATTATGGCAAGCTTTTAGTCAAGAATTAAAACCAGAAAAACGGAGAGAAATAGCAATTAAAATGAATGATATGTTAATCAATAATTTTGTGATTATTCCCCTAGTTCATCGTGCCGATGTGGTGGCAATTAGCAATAGTTTGTCGGGGTTTAAATTAACTCCCTGGGATAGAAATACTTGGAACATCAAGGACTGGAAGCGTAGTAAATAAATGCTCAAATATTTTCTGAAAAGATTATTATTTTCGATTCCCACTCTTTTAGCTATTAGTATGGTGGTTTTTGGCATTTTGGCCCTAGCGCCGGGGGATCCGATGGGGGAATTTGCAGCTAATCCCGCTATCACCGAAGCGGTGCGAGAAAATATTCGCAAAAGTCTCGGATTAGATCAACCCCTTCCCGTGCGTTATGTCAAGTGGTTGTTAGCATTTCTTCAAGGAGATATGGGCTATTCTTTCACCAGTCGCAGCCCAGTTTTTACCCTCATTTGGCAGCGTTTACCCACAACCCTCTGGATTGTCGGTATTGCCTATATTTTCGGGGTTTTAATCGCTTTTCCTTTGGGCGTAATTTCAGCAGTCAAGCGCTATTCTTGGTTAGACAAAATCATCTCTACTTTTTCGCTACTTGGCTTTTCTTTACCCACCTTTGTGACGGGATTATTATTAATTATTATCTTTAGTGTGCAGTTAAACTGGCTACCATCTTTTTATAACAGTACCCTAGAAATCCGTGATTTTAATAGTTTGGTCGAGCAGGTTAAACAGTCAATTATGCCCATAACCGTATTAAGCTTATATCAAGGGGCGATGTTGATGCGTTTCGTGCGTTCTTCCGTAACTGAAGAAATTCACCAAGAGTACGTTAAAACTGCCTTAGCCAAGGGATTAACTAATTTTTCTGTCCTAACTAAGCATATAGTTCGCAATGCTTTAATCCCCGTTGTCACCCTGATTGCTCTCGATATTCCCTCAATTTTTACTGGGGCCTTAGTTACAGAACAAGTGTTTCGTGTGCCGGGTATCGGTGCTTTATTAATTGATTCTATTTCCCGCAGTGATACCCCCGTAGTGATGGCGATTACCTTTATCTATGGGATTTTAATTGTTATCTTTAACTTAATTGCCGATTTAACCTATAGTTGGCTCGATCCGCGAGTCAGATATTAACTATGAACATCATGCGATCCTTACACACGGCGATTTTAGTCACCGATCTAGAAAAAGCCGTTAACTTTTACGAAAATGTTCTAGGATTGACTAGAATTGATCGCCCTTTTCAATACGATGGGGTTTGGTATCAAGTGGGAGATTATCAAATTCATTTAATTGTCGATACCAATTATCAAAACTACCGTCCCAATCCCCAAAAATGGGGACGCAATCCTCATATTGCCTTCGCTATTGATGACGTGACAGCCATGGGTAACTATCTAGAAAGTCAAGGTTATACAATTCAAATGAGTGCCTCGGGTAGAAAGGCATTATTTGTCAGCGATCCCGATGGTAATATCCTAGAAATGAGCCAAATTTAGCCTGAAAAATTCCCCGATATGTTAGACCAATTACAGACTCAACTCTATCACCTTGAACAATACGCCGATCGCTTAGTGACTTCCCAACTAACTCACCTTAGTTTTGTCAGTATTGCCGTGATTTTTCTAGCCGGTTTACTTACCAGTCTTACCCCCTGTATGCTGTCGATGTTGCCGATTACCGTCGCTTATATCGGGGGTTACGAAAATAAAGGTCGTTTAGCGGCTTTTTGGCAGTCCACATGGTTTTCCCTAGGATTAGCCACCACCTTAGCGGGATTGGGACTAATTGCCGCTACTTTAGGGAAAGTCTATGGACAGGTGGGGATCGGTTTACCAATTATCGTCAGTGCGATCGCTATTTTGATGGGGTTAAACCTCTTGGAATTATTACCCCTGCGCTTCCCCTCCCTTGGCGCTACCGATTGGATTACCGGCGATTTTCCTCCGATTTTGCGGTCCTATCTTCTCGGTTTAACATTTGGTTTAATCGCCTCTCCATGTAGTACACCTGTTCTAGCAACTCTATTGGCATGGGTGGCAAATACGGGGGATTTAAGCTTAGGAGGGGGATTATTGTTATCCTACACTGCCGGCTATGTTTTACCGCTAATTATCGTCGGTTCTTTTACTGCCTCGCTGAAAAGCTTTCTTTCCCTACGTCAATGGTCCGGGTGGATTAATCCTGTCAGTGGGGTTTTATTAATCGGTTTTGGAGTTTTTTCTTTATTATCCCGTCTGCTGTGATGGTGGAGAGTTATGATAGATAATTGGCTAGAATTGTAAAACTTTTAACTATGACTATATCGGAAACTTCCTCAAATTTAAAGAATACACCGCCTCAATGGGGACGTAAATTTATCCAGACTATTGCCGATCTGCGATTAGCAATTATCCTCTTACTTTTAATCGCTATTTTTAGCATTTCTGGGACGGTAATCGAACAGGGTCAATCTCTATCTTTCTACCAAGTTAATTATCCTGAAAAACCCGCTTTATTTGGCTTTCTGACTTGGAAAGTTTTATTACTATTGGGATTAAATCATGTTTATAGCACTTGGTGGTATCTATCATTATTAATTCTCTTCGGTTCCAGTTTAACCGCTTGTACCTTCCGACGACAATTACCCGCTTTAAAGGCGGCCAGAAAATGGCAATTTTATCAACAATCTCGCCAATTTCAAAAACTAGCTTTAAGTGCTGAATTAGAAACTGGTTCCCTAGAATCTCTCACACCTCTATTAGAAAAAAAAGGCTACAAAGTTTTTCTAGAAAATAACAGTCTTTATGCTCGTAAAGGTCTGATCGGTAAAATCGGTCCGATTATCGTTCATGCAGCCATGTTAATTATTTTAGCAGGGTCGATCTGGGGAGCGTTAACGGGGTTTTTCGCTCAAGAAATGGTAGCTAGTGGCGATAGTTTTCAGGTTAAAAATATTATTGAAGCTGGACCCTTATCTAAAAATTCTCTCCCTAAAGATTGGGGTATTAAAGTTAATCGTTTTTGGATTGATTATAGTCCTAAAGGTGATATAGAACAATTTTATTCTGATTTGTCGGTGATCGATAATCAAGGAGAGGAGATCGATCGCAAAACTATTCAAGTTAACCAACCTTTGCACCATAAAGGGGTGACTTTTTATCAAACCAGTTGGGGAATTGCTGGGGTAAAAGTACAGGTGAATAATAGTCCGATCCTACAGCTACCGATGGCTAGTTTAGACACAAAAGGTAATGGACAAATCTGGGGAACTTGGATTCCGACTAAAACCGATCTTAGTGAGGGAGTTTCTCTTTTAGTCAGAGATTTACAAGGTACGTTAATTGTCTATGATGCTAAGGGAGATTTAACCTCTGCTGTGCGAGAAGGAATGACGATTCCTATCAATGGAGTTAATCTAAAAATAGTCGAATTAGTCGGCAGTACAGGTTTACAAATTAAGGCAGATCCGGGAGTACCTATTGTCTATTTAGGTTTTGCTTTATTGATGATGGGAGTGGTAATGAGCTACTTTTCCCATTCCCAAATTTGGGCTTTACAATCGGGCGATCGCTTTTATATTGGTGGTAAAACTAATCGCGCTCAAGTCGGTTTTGAACGGGAAATAATTGATACTATCGAAATGTTAAAGTTAAAGTAGAATTGACGTTAATTTGGTGTCGTTTCCCGATCAGTAGGTAGGTGTTAAAAATTTTCTGATCCCCCCACCTATCGGCACCCCCCTTATCAAGGGGGGCAGGGGGGATCAGAGGCAAAATCTATCTTATATTTAATTAGAATCACTTACTTAAAAAGTTCTGTTTATCTATCTTTTGTCTTTTGCCTACCCTAACCAAGAACTTAATTTTGTTCAATCACTTATATGCCAGAATTGCCAGAAGTAGAAACGGTGCGTCGCGGGTTAAATCAAGTTACCCAGGGCAAAAAAATTATCGGTGGGGAAGTATTATTACAGCGTACCCTAGCCTATCCTAATTGCGAGGTAACTTTTCTGCAAGGAATTGCTCAGACTACGATTACCAATTGGCAGCGCCGAGGCAAATATCTCCTCGCCAATTTAGATAATGGTAGCAGTATCGGGGTTCATCTGCGTATGACCGGACAATTGCTCTGGGTAAAAGATACCACTCCCCTGCCGATTCATACGCGCTTACGCTTCTTTTTTGCTAATCAGCAAGAATTGCGCTTCGTCGATACCCGCACTTTCGGGAAAATTTGGTGGATTGCCGCCGATAAAACCCCAGAAAGCGTGATTACTGCTCTCAAAAAACTGGGATTGGAACCCTTTGATCGCAATTTTACCCCCGATTACCTCTATAGTCACTGTCAAAAAAGTCGTCGTCCGATTAAAACTTTTCTCCTCGATCAAAATGTGGTGGCAGGAATTGGTAATATCTACGCGGATGAAGTTCTTTTTAAAAGTGGTATCCATCCCCAAACTGCCGCTAATCTCTTGAAAATTGAGCAAATAGACTTATTGACAAAAAACATTATTTCTGTCTTGGAAACCGCGATCGCTGAAGGCGGGACCAGTTTTAGCGATTTTCTCCACGTTACGGGAGTTAATGGCAATTATGGGGCGATGGCCTGGGTTTATGGTCGTACCGGCGAAAATTGTCGTCTTTGCGGTGCAACTATTGCCAGAATTAAATTAAGTGGGCGCTCGGCTCATTTTTGTCCCCAATGTCAAGTCTCAAGGGAATTATGAATTATGAATTATGAATTATGAATTATGAATTGGGGAGAAAGGAGAAGGGATGCCTTTTGCCTATTGCCTTTTGTCTCCCGTCTCGGAGTCTCCTCGATTCTGCTGTAAGCTGATAGCTAGATGGTCAGGTCACGGAAATCGATGCAAAGTTCACTGAAAAGGATCATCATCGGGGCGAGTTTTTTTCTCGCTACGGTAGTCGGGGCAACTATCGGTTATATGGCCTACGGTTGGAGTTTTCTCGATGCCGTTTATATGGTGATAATTACCATATTTGGAGTAGGTTTCGGGGAAGTTAAACCGATTAACACTCCTAGTCTGAGAGCTTTTACCATGTTAGTTATCGTCTGTGGGACTACCTCGGCCGTTTATGTGGTGGGAGGGTTTTTTCAGATGCTCACCGAGGGAGAAATTAACAAAGCTTTTAGCGATCGCCGGATGAATAAAGAGATGGAATCCTTAGAAAATCACGTCATAATCTGCGGTTTTGGGCGCATAGGACGCATCCTAACGACTAAATTGGCAAAAACAGCCCAATCCTTTATTATCGTCGATAATAACCCCGATCGCATTCGATTAGCTCAGGAAAAAGGTTACATAACTCTTAATGGTAACGCCACCGATGAAAGTATTCTCCAGAAAGCCGGCATCGACAAAGCGCGAGTTTTAGCGACTGTGTTACCCGATGATGCCTTAAATGTCTTTATCACTTTAACCGCAAGAGAACTCAGTCCGCAACTATACATCATCGCCAGGGGAGAATATCCCAGCACTGAGAAAAAATTAAAATTAGCTGGAGCCGATCAAGTGGTTTTACCTGCTACCATTGGAGCAGAGAGAATGGCCCATTTAATCACCCATCCGGCCGCGATTGATTTTTTACAGGAAGATGAAGGTAGACGCAATCTTAACGAATTATTAGCCGATATCGACCTGCAATTTGAAGAATACTCGATTTTAAGCGATTCACCCTTTTTGGCACAACCTATCAGTCAGATGGAAGTGCGGGGACAGGGTGCTTTTATTATCGTTGCTGTGCGTCAATTTGATGGTGGTGTCATCACCCATCCCGACAATTCCACCATTCTACAGCAAGGCGATACGGTCATTTTATTAGGTCATCGGGGCGATGTTCCTAATTTTGCCCGTCGTTATGCTCTGCGTCGAGAAATGCGCTATCGTGGGTCTTCTTGGTAGGATAGTTACCCAGAAAAAAGTTGAGCTTTTCTGGAATTAATTTCGCTGCCGATGGAGATAAGACTAGCTCACTAATTATCTCCAGAGACAGCTATGAAATTAACCTATCGCGGCATTGCTTACGAGAAAAATCCCACTGCCACCGTTGCTTCCAGTCCGCTGATTTTAGGCTATCGTGGTGTTCCCTATTTAAAAAACCGTGATGTCGCTCAAAGCATTGAGAAACCGGTAGCCGTTACCTATCGCGGTCAAGCCTATAATATCACTCAGTCTTTAGCTTCTTTGCCCATGTAAGAACCCTCTTTAAGTTTTTAACTTCTAGTTCTTTTTCAATCAATCTCTTTTAAATATTGTCAATTAATGATCACAGCAATTACCTTAGACGGGTTTTATCTTCCCTCTTTCCCCCTTGCTCAAAGGGGGATTTTTTTACTTGTTTTTGCTAACTAAAGAATATATATTCATAGTTAAGTAAATTAATCACAGGCAGTTCCGCAGTTCCGGTGTTCCCCTTTTCTGGGGTGTGAATTTAATTTTGTCGAACTGCTGATAGTTATCAGTTTTTTGTAGAATAGGGAGATTGAGAAAACGAATACCTGCCCCTATGATAAGATTCCCTTTGACTGGTCGCTATTCTGGTTTATGCGTCTTGCTCACTTTATTCTGGTTAAGCGGTCAATCTTTACCAGTGCGAGCGGAAAAAATCTATAATCCCGTCCCCCTCATCCTCAACAAAGAAATTAACGATACTCTCACCGACAAGGATATTCCCACGGGGGAGGGGGGGTTTGCTAGGGATTATACGGTAGATTTGGAAAAGGACGATCAGGTGGCCATCGATCTCAAATCGGAAAACTTTGATGGAGTTTTAATTCTCCTGGCCGACGATGGTTCCACTGTAGCAGAAAATGATGATGGTCCTGATGGTGGCACTAATGCTCTCCTCTTTGCACGCATTACCGAGTCGGGTAAATATATTATTCGGGTGAGAGCTTTCGGAGAAACCGGTGGGGGAAAATTTACCCTGAAATTAACCCGTTTACGGGCCGTGGAAGGCAAAAATTAGCTAATTATTGTCAAAAAAACCAAGAATAGAGCCTCTGTCCACTCTACCACCGCACCGTAGGTATCGCCAGTGTGACCGCGAAGACGACGATATAACCAGTAACCAGTAAGCAGAGCGAGGGCGATTCCAGCACTAATGGCGATTATTCCCCAGCTTAGACCACCAAATAGGGCGATTAACCCCCAAATTACTCCCCCACAGTCCCAGGGCAGACAAAAAGCCACTTTATGAAAGGCTCCCTTGCCGGTGGGTTTGAGGTAGGGATAAAGAGCGATCGCCATTACTTGCCCCCAACGTCCCCAAATTGGTGCTAAAATTAGAGCTAAGGCTCGATTATCGCTTAAATCAGTCAAAGCGGCGATTTTTAGCAGCAAAACCATAGTCACGGCCATGACTCCAAAGGCCCCGGTAACACTATCGGCCATGACCGCTAAACGACGCTGGGGGTCGGTGACAGCTAAACCATCGGCCGTGTCACTAACTCCATCAAGGTGTAGTCCTCCCGTTAGATAAACCCAAACCCCCACAAGGACAACTGCACGAGTCAGGGGTGGCATTCCCAGGCCAGCTAGAGTTATATCGAGCAAAACCAGAATTAGACCCAAAAATAAGCCCACTAAGGGAATCCATCGGGCAATTCTACCAAAATCCGGCCAAGCAATCGGAACGGGAATAATCGTGTAAAAAGCGATCGCACCTAAAAATGAGCGAATTTCTTGACAAATGAAGTTAAATATGGTAATCAATCCCCCCAATTCGCTCCCGGTATGTCATCGTTTCTCATAAAGATGAAGTATAACCTAATTTTGTATCGGCCACCCTGTGGGATTTTCAAAACATCTGAGAACACCTATAATAATTCGGCATAACAGACTTACTTGTAATTTTATAGGAAGAGTTCTTGTGATCGCTCTATAGGAGAGTAATATGCGGAAAGATTTTTTAAAAAATGTGTATTTAGTGTGAGATACGGAAAGTTTCCGTATATTATGTAGTTAGGCTTGTCAGTACGTCCCTCTGATAAGTCTATCTATAATCTCAACAGGGACTGCAAATGGAGAGAACAGTTATGTCCAATACAGCAAATTTGTTTATTGATTGGCAACAACAATGGCATACACCGCCATGGCAAGCTTGTGACTATCTTCCAATAGTTCCCAACAAATCGACAGTAAAAACACTGTTAGATGAAGCAAAATCATGTAATCCAAGCGTTACCTACACATCAAAGGGATCTGGTGATAGCGAATATCTAACCTCAATTGATGGGGTGGAAAATAATCAAGGGAATAACGGTTATTATTGGGTATATTTCGTCAACGGACAGATGCCTTCAGTTGGCTTTGCTGCATATAAACTAGATTCAGGTGATAGTGTATCTTGGGATTACAAACATTATAGCTCTGGCCTGAGACAGATGAATCAACCCGATCATCCTGCGAATAAATAATTAAGCCTAACAAGGGGTTCCAGTGGACGTCAAAAAGCTGCGCTCGTTTCTCGCTTTACTTTTTGACGCCCCTGAACCTAGGCGTTAGACAGATAAAGTTTTGAGAATTTCAAAGTAGTCCATCGTACACTCTGAGTTCTGCTACAGTCTGGGCTAGACCTTGCCTTTCATAAGCTGCCAGTAACTCATCAACACTTTGCGGGGGATTTCTTAAACTCATTCGCTGTTGCTTAGCAGCTTCACAGACCACTGAAGGAGCTAAATCAATCAGATGAATAATAAACTCATCGGGATGCTGAGCCTCGATACCATATTGCTCAAGAGTTGTAGCCGGAAAATCTGACAGATTGTATGTAACAATCACATCGGCTCCTGCACAAATGGCAGCCGCTAGTACATGACGGTCATTGGCATCTGGTAAGTTTAGCGATGGAATTAGATCTTTATAACCCTGAACGAGACAGTCACGTACATTACTGTTCATCAGAGCTTTTGTACGGTGAAGACGCTCCTCCGTGAGATCAGGTCTATTCTTCAAAACATTCCGAATCCACTCATCATGAATTTCATCAGTCCATTTGGCACGGAACAAATCTGTTATCGCTAAACGCATCAAAAAATCCCGTAGAGGAGCTGGATATAAAACACACGCATCGAATAATGCAGTGAAGTTGCTCACAATCAATAGCCCATGTCCAACTCTTGTGCTTCGCGTGTAAGTTCTTCAAGAGTTTGTAATCTTTTCTGGTCTATGTCATGCTTATAGGTCATGAGGTCGTCAAATCGAATCCGGCGATGAGTTCCCACTTTTCGGTATGGAATCTTGCCATCATCAATCAGACTGATCAGGAATGGACGTGATACATTTAAGATATCTGCTGCTTGTTGTGTCGTTAACTCAGCATATACAGGCATCAAAGTAACTGCATTGCCACGAGCCATTTGCGTCAGAATATCAGTTAAAAGGCGAAATGCAGACATCGGAATAACAACCACTTCTTCTGGCTCATTATCCGCCTGCACACGCAGTCTGAAGTCAGGCAAGGGGTTTCCAACAGGGCGTTTGCCTAGAAATCTTGAAAGCTGACGGCTTGACTCACGCGCAAGCTCTGTATCTGCCGCAGTCGGTGCAATTGTCTCTTGAAAATCAGCGATTCCAGTAGCCATTGTCTTGTGCCGCTCATACTGTTGATTGAACTCTTGTCCAGAGTACCACGGCCTAGTGTAGCCCAGATACGAAATAAATGCAACAAACGCAACAAACGAAAAGTATGTTTTTGCCACAACTTGCTCACCAGCCGTAGGGTGCGTTCCCTAATGAGGCTCCCACCGCTCCGGCGATCGATTTTGGGGAACGCACCATGCAGATTGATTGCAGCTGTGGGTTTAAGTGCGATGGCGAAGGCACTGCGTAGCAGTACGCTGATCTTGTCGGTTGGGTTGACGGCTGTTACCCAACACCCTCAAAACCAAGATTAAATAAGGTAGGATAGAGAGCGAAAAGATATTCTAGGTTGCCGTTAATGGAAGCGTCTATATTGAAACAAGTATTTTTGGGCATTTAACCGCCAGACCCACTGACAATCTGATCGTTGCTGCTAATATCAAGATCACCCAAGATTGGTGGAACGAACATAGTAGCTCATTTACGCTTTACGCATCAGAGATCGTTGAAGATGAGGCAGCTAAGGGAGATCCGATAATCGCCGCTCAACGGTTAAACTTGTTACAATCCCTAATGCTTCTCGAACTTACAGAAGATGCGTTTGAACTTTCGCAAGCGTTTCTGACTCAAAGCAATCTGCCCCTAAAGGCATCTAATGACGCTTTACATATGGCATTAGCAACCGTCTATAACTTAGATTATTTGCTAACATGGAACTGCAAGCACATGGCAAATGCCCAAATTCAGCGTAAGCTGGCTCAGATTAGTTCTGATCTCGGATATATATTGCCAGTTATTTGCACTCCTTATGAGCTTATTGGATATAACCTAGAGGTTTAGTCATGTATAAAAATGAAATTCTCGATGAAATTCACAAGTATAGAGAAGAATACGCTCAATCGTTTCAATATGACTTAAGAGCTATTTTTAATGACTTAAAGCAGAAGCAACTGGCTCATAAAGATAGATTAGTTAGGTTGCCAATTAAGCGAGCGTCTAACAAATCACTGCACCCGACCGCCGGCTAAAGCATTCAATGGAACCGCTAAATCTATAGTGCGATGGCGAAGGCACTGCGCAGCAGTACGCTGATCCTGTCGGTTGGGTTGACAGAAAAAATAGGGTGTGTTCCCTAAAGTGGCTCCTACTGCTCCAGCGATCGATTTTGGGGAACGCACTATGCACATTAATTGCAGCTGTGGGTTTAAGTGCAATGCCGCACCTAAAAATGAGAGAATTTCTTGACAAATGAAGTTAAATATGGTAATCAATCTCCCCAAAATTAGATTCCGGTATGGCAGCGTTTATCATAAAGATGAAGTATAACTTAATTTTGTATCGGCGACCCTGTGGGATTTTCAAAACATGAGAACGCCTATAATAATTCGACATAACACGGTTACTTGTAATTTTATTAGGAAAAGTTCTTGTGATCGCTCTATAGGAGAGTAATATGCGGAAAGATTTATTAAAAAATGTGTATTTGGCGTGAGATACGGAAAGTTTTCGTATATTGTGTAGTTGGTTCAAGGGATGAGGTCGAGTTGAAATAAGAAAGACGATCACAACCTAAAAAAGTCAACACTGTTTGGAGAAAGAAGAAAACATGGATTTTTTGATCGGACAGATTCTGCTTTTTGCAGGGGATTTTGCGCCGGCAGGCTGGGCATTTTGTGACGGATCTAAGCTACCGATATCTGGCTATCAGGCGCTGTACTCCATACTTGGGACCAAATACGGAGGTGATGGATTCAAGAGTTTTGCGTTGCCTAAATTGCCTACTGTCAAGGATGTTGATGGCGACGGAGAATCACGATATATAATCTGTCTGGAGGGTATATATCCATTTCGGGAAAAATAAATTCAGTGCGATCGCCGATCTTGTAGGGTGCGTTCCCTAAAGTGTCTCTTACTGCTCCACTGATCGATTTTTGGGGAACACACCATCCACATTTATTAAAGCTGTGGGTTTAAGTGCGATGCCGCTCTTGTGGGCCCAGTTGAGGAATGTTAGCGAAGATTGCCAATGTTTAGGTTAAAATAGAGGGGCAAAAGTTGCAACCGGGTCAAACCAATGATAGTACGACCACCCCTCTACAGCCAAGAAGAATTTGCCCGACGTGGTAATCAGATTTATTAGACTCAGGTGCGCTCTCAAGTCGAGGAGGGCAATTATGGCAAAATACCAGTATATCCTTTTTCCTTTTTCCCTTGAAACTTACTCTCGAATTATATGAGCTAACGGCTAAGGGTGATAATTTTCTGAAAATCTCTTTGAATAATAGTAAAATTTTTGTCAGTTAAAAGCGGCACATGAACGAATAAGGCTCTCGGATGATATTTTAAGACTTGAAAATATAATTCTTCGCAGACAAACTGACCAGCATTATCGCTGATATAACTATAGTCAAGGTTTTTAATTAAATCTGGCAACGGAATTGATGTCAATAACTTTTTTGTGCTACTCCTAGCCTGAGATTCTAAACTTAAACGATAACGACTTTCTGCCATGCCACAACAAATAACGAAATCAGGCTTTTTGTCTTGAATAGCTTTGATAACTCGTTCACTGGCTCGATGGGTATTAACGGGAAGTTGACGCAAAAATAAAAGCTTTTTTGCATAATTATCTTGAATAGATACTAACAAATCATCGGAGGAATTACTCCGGTGATGGCATAACCAAGGTGCAAAAGAAGTTAAAAGAATTGTCAAGTTATCTCCTGATGGTTAATTGGGATAATCAACAAAAAAGCGATCGAAGGGACAAAAATTGCTACACTAACTGACGTGACCTCAATTAAAGACGAGATTGATATTCTATGCAACGCCGTAAATTTTTGCTGATTAGTGGCAGTTTAGGCGGTTTTAGCTTGGTAGCTTGCGCTCATCAAATTTTACAGCCCGTTACTTCCAAAAATCCCCCTGAGTCTCCCGTTAAACAAGCACAAAAGGCGAAAAAAGTCAAGATAATCGTGATTAGTGACCTTAATAGTCAATACGGTTCCACTACTTACGATCCCGAAATTGATCGAGCTATCCCCTTAATTATCAATCATAAACCCGATCTGGTCCTCTGTGGCGGCGACATGGTGGCAGGACAAAAAAGCAGCTTGACAGAGGCAGCAATTAACGCCATGTGGTCAGCCTTTGATCGCCATATCGCCGCGCCCCTGCGAGCTGCTAAAATACCTTTTGGTTTTACCATCGGTAATCATGACGCTTCTGGAGCTTTATCCGCAGGAAAATTTATCTATGCTCAAGAGAGAAAATTAGCCCAAGATTATTGGCAAAATCCCCAACATCATACAAGTTTAAATTTTATCGATAAAACCGGCTTTCCTTTTTATTATACTTTCACTCAAAATGGTATATTCTATCTAGTCTGGGATGCCTCCACTCATTTAATCTCTCGGGAACAACTAAATTGGGCAGCAAAAAACTTGAGTAGCCCCGACGCTAAAAATGCTAAAATGCGGCTAGTAATCGGTCATTTACCCCTTTACGGTATTGCCGTGGGCAGAAATCGACCGGGGGATTATTTAGCCGATGCCGAGCAATTAAGAGCGTTTTTAGAGGGCCATCAGGTGCATACTTATATTAGTGGCCACGCTCACGCTTACTATCCGGGTAAACGGGGGCAATTACAATTATTACACGCAGGAGCTTTAGGCAGTGGACCGCGACGGTTATTGAACAGTGAACAAGCGCCCAGAAAAACCTTAACAATTGTCGATATTAATCCCCATCAACAGGAAACAGTTTACACCACCTACGACATGAAAACCCAAGAAGCGATCGATATTACCAGTTTACCTCCTTTGATTATGGCTCCCAACGGGCAAGTTTTACGTCGAGATATTCCATCGGTTAACTAGAAAGGAACTCCCATAATGGCCACTGTCATCAGCACCGTTAATATGAAAGGAGGAGTAGGAAAAACTACCCTTACCGTCAACCTTGCCACCTGTTTAGCTAAATTTCAGCAAAAACGAGTCCTTGTCCTCGATTTAGACGCTCAAATCAGTGCGACTCTCAGTTTAATGTCTCCCCACGAATTCGCTCAACTGCGTCGCAAAAAACGCACTTTAAGCTATTTATTAGAAGCAATTATCAAACCCAATCCCTACAATAAATTAACTATTGATGATATTATTGTCCCTTCAGTCTGTGAAATTCAAGGCTTAGATCTACTGCCGGGAGACATTGAACTATATGATGAATATGTCGTCTCAGAAACCCTGCACCATCAAGCAATTTTACAGGAAGATTTAGGCTTTGATCATGCTTGGAATAACCTGGAAAGAATCCTGATTCAAAAAATCATTGATCCCATTCAAGACCGTTACGATTATATTATTATGGACTGCGCTCCGGGCTATAATCTTTTAACTCGTAGTGGTCTATGTAGCAGTCATTTTTATTTACTACCCGCCCGTCCCGAACCTTTATCAATTGTCGGCATTCAGCTATTAGAAAGAAGAATAGTTAAACTCAAAGCTAGTCATCAAGAAACCGAACCGATTAACCCCGGTTTACTCGGTATAGTTTTTATTCTTTCCGGTGGTGGTTTACTCAGTCGCTACTATAATCAAGTCATGCGCCGGGTACAACAGGATTTTCAAGCCCATCAAATTTTTGCTAATGCGATTCCTATGGATGTTAATGTAGCTAAAGCTGTCGATATGTTCGTGCCTGCGGTGGCAGCCATGCCCTCTTCTAGTGGTTCCAAAGCTTTTATGAAACTCACAGAAGAATTCTTGATGAAAACCCAAAAATAGGAGATAATTACTATGGTCATTGAGTGGTTAGAATTTCAAGTTAAACCCGAAGCTAGGGAAAAATTTATCCAAAAAGATCAAGAAATTTGGACAAAGTTTTTAGCAAAACAACCTGGTTTTTTAGGTAAGGAGCTTTGGATTAATCCCACCATCGAGGAACAATTAATTATCGTTGTCCATTGGCAAACGAAAGAACAGTGGAAAGCTGTCCCCCAAAATTTACTTGATGACACCGAGGCCAAATTTTCCCTAGCCATGGGAAAAGATAATTATCAATTAACCAAAGTCAAGGAATTTCAAGTCAGAAAATTTCGAGAAAATTGTCAGAACAATTTAGAATCTATGCAGCCAGGATAAAAAATCAATTCATCTTTTTGTCCCCTGTCAACCTAGCCAAACTTGTCATGAGGGGCTAAAGTGTGCTATAAGCAGTCAGACCGTGCCATGGTCTTTATTCTTTCCGATTAGGTAAATTACTGATGACTGAAGCTAAACGCGCCCTCATTACCGGCATCACCGGTCAAGA
>NZ_JAJTDH010000066.1:0-25531 GCF_021300285.1 Microcystis sp. 49638_E5
ACACCCCACACCCCACACCCCACACCCCACACCCCAATTCATAATTCATAATTCATAATTCATAATTCATAATTCATAATTCCCACACCCCACTTGCGTCTAAGGTTAAACTTTAATTCCTAGTACCTGTGTATGGGTTCCCCGCGCTTGGGTGACACCGATGGTTCTTTCCGATGCTTCAATCATGGGACGACGCAAACTAACGACAATAAACTGCGCTTGTTGTGCTTGTTTTTGAATCATTTTGGCCAATTTCTCTACATTGGCCCCATCTAAAAACATATCCACTTCATCAAACGCATAAAAGGGAGAAGGACGATATCTTTGTAGGGAAAAAATAAAGCTTAAAGCGGTTAAAGATTTTTCACCTCCAGACATGGAACTTAATCGCTGTACGGGTTTTCCTTTGGGATGTGCCACCAGATTTAAGCCACCATTAAAGGGGTCATTTTCGTCTTCTAGTTGCAAGTAACCATCACCATCGGACAGGGTTGCAAATATATTCTTAAAGTTTTCGTTAACGGCAGTAAATGCTTCCTGAAAAGCATTAAATCTGAGGGTGGTAAAGTTTTCTATCCGTAAAAGTAGTTCGGTTCTTTCTCCCTCTAGAGTTTGCAGTTTTTCTGATAGTTCATCTAATCTCTCTTTGGTTTTTTGGTATTCTTCTAAAGCTAACATATTCACAGGTTCTAAAGCTTCTAATTTCTTTTGTAACTGCCGAATATCGCTTTGAATTTTCTCGAAATCCCGCTCACTTTCGGGAATTTCGGGCAAGGGATTGGGTAAGTCGCTTTCTAGTTGACTAATTTCTGTCTGTAAAGTGGTTAGTAATGCTTGTCTTTCCTCTTGATTGTTGACTAACTTTTCCGATTGCCAGATAGCCTGTTGTTGTTGGTTTTGTTGTTGTCGCAAAACTGTCTCTAACTGGTCTCTTTTTCGCTTGGTTTCCCCTAGTTGTCGGGATAATTGCTGTAAAGCTTGATTGATTTCTAAAATATTGTGATTAAGTTTTTCTATCTCCAGATTACCGATATTTCTCTGATTAACTGCATCGGTGATTATTTTCTCAATCTCAATAATTCTATCCCCATACTCTTGACTTTTTTCCTCTAGTCTGATCTGTTGACTTTGTAAATCTTTCAACTGTTCGCGGACTGTAGCGAGGTGATTTTCTTGGGTTTGTAACTCCAATTCTTGAGCGCGAATTATTCCCTGTACCTGTTGCCATTCGCTATGGGTATGATTGGCCTCTAAAGCAGTTAATTTCTCCTGTTCTTCCTGTAAAGATAACTCTAAATCAGGAATTTCTCTGGTTAATACTTCTAACCGTTGACGAGAAATAGTAATTTCCTCTTGCTGACCCGATAATTGACGGTTTAAATCCTCTTTTTCTGTGGTTAAACGTTGTAAATCCTTGCTTAATTGTTGTAGAGATAATTGATTTTCCCGATGACTTTGACGGGTTTCGGTTAACTGTTGGGTTAACTGACTGATAAGATTATTAACTTGAGTAATTTTTTCTTCGTTGCGGGTAAGAATGCGATCGATTTCTGCTAATCTTTCCCGTAGAGATTCCGCTTCACTAGACTCCTTGGCAGAAATTTTACCAAAACGCAGCCCCGATCGCGTCGGTTGGCTGCCTCCGGTCATAGCGCCAGTCATCTCTAATAACTCGCCATCCAAAGTAACGATGCGATATTGATTGATATAATAACGGGCAGAATCTATATCCTCGAAAACCACGGTACTGCCAAAAATATAGTTAAAAACCTCCCGATACTGGGGTTGAAACTTAACTAAATTCACCGCTAAATCCAGATAACCCCGCGCATGACGCAGAGAGGAAATATCCTGGGGACGGGGAGGACGAATTTTATTCAGGGGTAAAAAAGTGGCCCTACCGATGCGACGCTGTTTTAGTAAGGCAATTCCGGCAGCCGCGACGCTATCATCTTGGACGACTACATGACCTAAACGACCTCCGGCGGCGATTTCAAGAGCAATTTGATAACGTTCCTCTACTTCCCCCAATTGTGCCACTAATCCGCAGATTCCGGGCAAATCTGACTGTAATAATATTTGAGTGGCATAGGTTCCCTGGGCCTCCTGTTGCGCTTGTTTGGTCGCTTCCAGTTTATCTAATTCCCTCTGTTTGTCCCGTTGTTCTTTTAGCAGACGTTTTTGGGTGTCCTGACTGATAACGCGATTTTGTTCGGCAATGGTGAGTTTTTGGGCTAAATTTTGGATATCGGGTTCCGATTGATTAATTTTTTGTAATATTTCTTGACTTTCTTCTGTTTTTGTGCTAATGACTTGCTCTAATTCTTGCAGACGTTGACCAGCTTCTACTATATTAGTTTGCAATCGATCGCATCTTTCGGTCAATTGGGCCCGTTGGCTACGGTAGGGGTTTAATTGTTCCTGAAGACGGGTAATATTGCGGGAAAGGTCACTTTGTTCTTTTACCCAAGCTTCTGACGCTTCTGCGAGACTACTTGCTTGCAGACGATGGTTTTCTAGGGTTTCCCTTGCGGTTTGGGTTGTCAGTAGGAGATTGGGTAAAATTTCAGTTTCTAAACGGCTTTTTTGGGCAGTAATCTGATTTAATTCGAGATTATAGCGATTAATTTCCTCTAAAAGTCTGTTTTTCTGTGCCTGAGACTCTTTTTCAAGGTTTTCTAACTCTTTTTGTCGTTGTTGCTGTTGTTGTCGTTTGGCCTGTTGACTCGCTAATCGGGAAGTTAGGGACAGGTGTTCATCTTCCCCGAAAGCTTTAACCTGTTGATTGAGTTTCTCTAATTCTTGACTATTTTGGGCGATTTGTTCGGATAAATTGGCGATATTCTCGGTTAAAACCTGTTTTTCCCTTTCCCCAGCTTGAATTTGTCCTTGTACTTGCTGGCAGCGCTGCTGGAGATTTTGCCAATGCAGGACAATTTCCCATTGTTGTTTTTCTTGGACTTGGGCCTTGAGTTTTTGGTATTTTTCGGCTTTAATGCGATCGAGTGCTAATTTCTCCAGAGATTTTTGCAATTCTGTGGCAATAATTTGGCAGCGTTCTTCCCTTTCTTTAACCGAATCGATATTCTCCTTAGTTTTCTCAATTTTGCGGTCAAATTCGGCTACTCCTGCCAATTCGTCGATAATTTCCCGTCTTTCCTTGGCATTCATGCTGATAATTCGGGTTACGTCCCCCTGTAACACCACGTTATACCCTTCGGGATAGATGCGTAAACGGTTTAATTGGTCGTGAAGTTCGCTAACCGTACAGGTTTCCCCATTGATATAGTAGGTAGAAGTATAGCTGCCACCCTTAGCCACTTTTAAGCGTCGGGAAACCGTCCAATCCCTATCGGTTGCGTCGGGAATATCGCTAACATCAAAAGTCACCGAAACGCTCGCTTCGGTGCTATGACGTTGACTGTTATAGCTATGATTGACTAAATCCGGTAATCTTTCGGCCCGCATTCCCTTGGAAGTAGCTAATCCCAAGCAAAATAGCAATGCGTCAAGGATATTCGACTTTCCCGAACCATTTGGACCAGAAACCACCGTAAACCCCGGTAAAAAGGGTATAGGAGTCGTTCCCCCGAAGGATTTGAAGTGTGAGAGTTCGACCTTTTTGATGTAAACCATGGCGATAAGCAAAAAGTAGGCAAGCTATCAGCTGTCAGCTTGAATCGATAAGGGATAACTCCGGTTTATCCTTGACAATATCCTCAGACTTGACCGGAGATGAGTTTGATTAGTTGCGTAGTTGGAAAATTTTATGACAACACCCTTATAGAAAAATATAGCTGATAGTCCCCTTAGATGGCTTGAATCCATTCCTTGACTTGGTACTCTGTCCAGATGCCATTTTGCCAGTAGGGATCCGATTCGATTAATTCTCGCACTTCTGACTCGCTGGCTGCCTGATAAATTGCGAAAACTTGGCTTAAATCTGCCGTTGGTCCGATAGTAACGAGAATTCCCCGTTCTTTCTGTTGATTTAATCCCTCTAGATGTGCTTGACGATAGGGTGCGCGTTTTTCCAGCACGTTTTCACAATAACTACCCCAGACAACAAATTTCGGCATATTTGACCTGTACTCTCTTGATCTGTTGCTATTTTACGATCGAATCGTCAATCAGACTAAATCGCTCTAGAAAAGTGGCAAGTGGTAGGTTTTTCGGTTATCAGTCAACAGTCATCAGTGAACTGAACAGTCAAATCTGATAAGTAATAACTGCAATAGTTAATTTTTGTAAAAAGTAGTTGACAAATTGCCAGTGCTTTAAAGTGGGATTTATGTCACTTAACTTCTTGTTAACAGCCTAAACTTCTATGGTTACTGTTAAACTTATCCAATAGACTGGGGCTGTTAAGTCAAAGTTGCGATATTAAAGGAGGCAACGATATGAACGTAATTATCGAGTGGAATGACGTTTTTTTAGAAACTATTCGGAAAATTGGTGGCGGTCCGACACCGATTGCCCGGGCGGGGGCGATGTTACAGGTGGCGATGTTTAACGCCATTAATGCCCTTTCGGGGAATTTATACAGTCCCTATCCTAGCAATTTAAAGTTAAAGCCTGATCCCGGTACTTCTCCTGAAATAGCGGCGGTTTATGCAGCCCATCGTATTCTTAGCCGGATTTATGTCAATCTGACCATGACTTTTAATACTGCTTTGGATACATCCCTGCAAAGATTAAACGTGGTTAAGATGTCCGATGCCGATACCAAAGGTAAAACCTTTGGGCAGGCCGTGGCCGATTCCATTCTCACCCTGCGTCAGAATGACGGTTCTGACCAACCTCCCCTGTATAAACCGGGTAATCAGCCGGGGGATTGGCGACCGACAGGATCTGGGGATGCGGTTGCCCCCCAATGGCCGGACGTGACTCCCTTTGTCATGACTTCTGGTCGTCAATTTCGGGCGCCCTTTCCGGGTAACTATGCTAATAAAATCGACCTTCTCCGTAGTCCTGAATATGCGGCCCAGTTTAACGAAGTCAAACTGTTAGGGGCGGCCAATTCCTCTGCGCGTACTGCTGCACAGACTAGAATTGCCTTTTTCTGGGCGAATGATGTGGATGGAACCTATAAACCCCCCGGCCATCTGTTCCGCATTACCCAAATTGTTGCCCAACAAAGAAATTTATCTCTACTGGAAACAGCGCGTTTATTTGCTCTAGTGGGTTTAGTCATGGGTGATGCCGCTATTGTGGCGTGGGATGCTAAGTACCGGCTGCCGATTAATCTCTGGCGACCGGAAACAGCGATCCGTCTGGCCGATCAAGATGGTAATTTTTTAACCGAAGCTGATCCCAATTGGCAACCCCTATCAATTAATACCGCCGGTCAGCGTTTTAGTCCCGCTTTCCCTGCCTATGTTTCTGGTCATGCCACTTTTGGGGCGGCCCACGCTGGGATTATGCGTAATTTCTTTGGTACTGATAACGTCACTTTTACCGCCGACACGGACGATCCTAACGCCGAGGGGATTAAACGCACCTATAATAGTTTTAGTTCGGCGGCTTTGGAAAATGGTCGCAGCCGTGTTTATCTGGGGGTTCACTTTCAATGGGACGGTGACCACGGTTTCTGGTCGGGTACACAGTTGGCTGATTTTGTCTATGCCAAAGTTTTACAGAAAGTTTAGGTAGAGTAATCGATAAACTACGCCTACCCATTAGTTTGAGGTAGGCGTTTTTGGCTCTTCTAGGTTCTGTGTGATAAGTTTAATACCAATTCTCCAAAGTCTGACTACAGAAGTTTAATCCCCCTAAATCCCCCTTAAAAAGGGTGACTTAAATTCGATGTGTAGTTTTCATTTAGAGAAATGGTATAACTTATCATAGGATCGATCAATCTTTGTGTTCTTTGTGGCTCTGTGGTTGATCCCGAACCCTTCTGGGATAAAGATTTAACCGGACTAAACCAAGAGAGCCTATTTATTTTTGACTGCGAGCAAAAATTTCTTCAAACCAATTAATAGCTCGATTTCCTAAAGCTTCTAGGGAATATTTTTGCTCGACTACTGCACGACAAGAATATCGATCGATCCGGTCTAAATTTTTAATTCCTGTAACTAATCCCTCGATACTATCGGGTTCAACTAAAAAACCAGTTTTTCCATCTTCAATAATTTCTACCGGACCACCGCGACGATAGGCAACTACGGGAACACCACAGGCTAAAGCTTCAATAGCCACGTTACCAAAAGCCTCAACCCAGCGCGGGGTCATCAACAGGCCAAAACAGTCGCCTAGCTCTTTTTGTAGGCTCCCAGTGGGCAAAAACCCGCGATAATCGACTAAATCGAAACTATAGGTATCCTGTAAATTTTGCCAGTAGAGAGGATCGGAAATATGACCGAAAACGCGTAAAGGCACACCCAACCGTTGACAAGCGGCGATCGCATCTTCTAAAGCTTTTTCCGGGGCAATCCGTCCCACCCAGGCTAGACAGGGGGAGGGAGCGGCCCGAAACTGATACAAAGATACGTCTAAACCATTAGCCAAACAGCGATAGGGGGGAGATATTGAGAAAGTTGCTGCTTGGGTGACGGTGTGAAAAGCGAGTAAATGGGGAAAATTGCTGTAGGTTTTTTCAATAATATGATCCATCGCCAAAGAAACGGAAGCCATGCTGACTAAATGGGCGACGGGAGTGGCAAAAAAAGGAGTGAGATAAAAAGGGAGCCAATCGTAGGCAAAATTGACAATTAAATCGTACTGACTTTGTACTTGTTGAGCGTAGTGCCACATATTAGCCAAAACGGCATTTTCCGGCATTAAAATCGGGGCTTCCCGGCCCTGACTTTGGGCGGAAATCTGGGCATTGCCCGCTATCGTGATCAAGGGTATATCCTGCAATTGCGAGGCCTCTGGAGCCACTACCCGCACCAGATAGCCTTGCCTGGTCAGAGTGCGAGCGAGATTATAAAGAGTTAATTCTACGCCACCGCCGCCCCCCGATCCCAAAAATCCCACGGGGGTGGAGATAAATAACAGTTTTCGACTCAATTTTGCACCTCAGTTGGGTGTAGTTTCGGTGAAGGTCGGTGTGGTGTCGGTGAAGGAAGTATCCTGTACATCGTCATCTTCTGGTTCACCAGTAGTTTCTAGGGGAGCAATATCTAAACGGGGAGCTAATTGCAGATTTAACTGTCTAATTGCCCAGCGTGCTGTTTCTTGCACTTCCTCATCGGGATCATCGAGGGCATGACAAATTAATTGACTGATCTGAGACATGACATCGTAGAGTCTGGTTAAATCCCGAATAGCATTTTTCCGCACCTGGGGATTTTTATCCTGGAGAGAGATAGCCAAAGCTTGGTTCATCGGACGCAGGGAGCGGGTACAGATTTGGGCGAGGGCTTCTAGGGTTAAACTGCGTTCGTAGGAATCCCCATCCACCATGCTATCGACTAAAGGCTGCATTGCCCTAGAATCGGACATCTGTGCCAGTTTCCAAACCGCCCTTCTACGGGTACGGGGATCGTCATCGCGGAGACTTTCAATTAAACTCAGGATTAAGTCTGCGTTCGGGATGCGGGAGGTAGCTTGTACGGGCAAAGAAGACGCGAAATCATCCTCCCAATTGTCATTAATCTCACTGCTGGTTTTGGTGTCCGCACCGAAGGAATTGCCATTGCCCTCAAAAAATTTGTTGAGTGGGTTTTTAGGATTGACGTAAGTGGTTTTTTTGCGGCGTTTTGAGGCTTTGTTCTTGGGACGGTATTGAAAGAAAAGCGATAGTAAAGCTGCCAATAAAGCGATGGATAACAGGGCCGAGCCAGCAATTAATGGTATTGACAAATTCTCATTTTTGGCGGCAGTGTTGGCAACCGTGCCGGTTTGACCTAGATACTTCTGCGTATCAGCGATCGCATTTTGAGCAGAGGTATCGTTCGGACGTTGTGCCAGAGCTTGTTGAAATTTTTCCAGGGCGAGTTGGTAATTTTTTTGGGCTGTGGCTTCGTAACCAGCTTTCATCAACTGATCGTAAGTGGCGACAGTCTGGGGTTGCTCTAACCTAGGTGGAGTTTGAGCGTTAGCCTTGGGTACAGCCTGAAAATCATGACCCCAACTGCTGACACTGATAGCTAACAACAATAGGAAATTGGGTTTTATCATAGAGTTGATGTGATAGTTTAGGGGGGGGAGGGTAAAAGTATGATAGCCTAAAAGCCATAAATCAAAAGCACTCAACTCCAGATATTAAGTCATGGACGCTGGTGATTGGGGAAAACCCTCCGGTGAGCGTGGGGCGAATAGTAGGGCTGTTTAGCGCTCAGGGATTATCTGTGAAAAACTGGCTTAATTAGGGTTTGCTGAATAAATCTAAAAACCTTGTTGGATAAGGCTTTTAGACTTTTTTGACCTCAAAAAGTGCCGACCATTGGAGGGATCGGGGGTAAAATTCAGGTACTTTACACCCCACACCCCACATCCCACACCCTGCCCCCACGAAAAACTTTTTCAGCAGCCCCTAATTAAGCTTGCACAGGAGTTTTGCGCCATGTTCGACCCTGAATAGTCGTGTGGAATTGCCAATTAGCTACAGTTTCTGGATAATCGCCCCGATAGTGACCGCCTCGGCTTTCTGCTCGTAATAAGGCACTTTCCAGAATTAAGTCGGCGATATCTAGAAGATTTAATGTCTCGATCGCTATTCTTATTTCTAACTGCACCGAAGGACACAAAAATAATTGTCCTTTGTCGGGGAGAAGATTCTGGAGAAATTGGCCCATCTTTAAGGATTGTAACTGTTGTTTCCACTGTTGCACCCGTAGGATAGCAATTTCTAACTCATTTTGAAATCGGCAAATTCCCGCATTTTCCCACATTAAAATCGGTAATTCTTTCCGTACTTTTTGCCAGTCTTCCTGTTCTTCCTGCCAGTTTTCCGCAATTTCTAAGGGTTTTTCTGGTCTTTCCCCACGAAAGTTTTCTGGCTCTAGACCTATTTCAACTAAACTTGCCGCAAAGACAATACATTCCAAGAGAGAATTACTGGCTAAACGATTGGCTCCATGAACACCTGTACTAGCGGCTTCGCCGATCGCATACAAACCGGGTAGAGAAGTGCGGGCGTTTAAATCGGTGGCCACCCCCCCCATCCAATAGTGAGCGGCGGGGGCGACGGGAATCACATCTTCAAACACATTAATGCCCCATTTTTGACAGATGCGGATAATATTGGGGAAACGATAACGCAGACGCTCCGGTTCGATCGGTCTTAAATCTAGATATACTTTGGCATGGGCGGGATCGTCGGAGGTTTTTTGCAAATGGCTAAAAATCGCCCGACTGACCACATCCCGGGGGGCTAATTCTCCGGCCGGATGATAATCGAAGGCAAAACGCCGCCCCTGGGCATCAATTAAATGCGCTCCTTCGCCGCGCACCGCTTCACTAATTAAAAACCGCGGCGCCCCCGGCACAGTTAAGGCGGTGGGGTGAAACTGAAAAAATTCTGGGTCGCGAATCACTGCCCCAGCACGCCAAGCCAGGGCGACTCCATCCCCGGTGCTAACGGCGGGATTGGTAGTTTGGGCGTAGACTTGACCGCCGCCTCCCGTAGCCAGAATGACTGCTTGCGCTCGCAGCCAACAGAGATGATCTTGATGGAGTAAACAAATACCTTGACAGCGTTGCCTTTCCGGGTCAAGCCAGAGTTTCAGCGCAATCGCTTGGGGAATAATGGTAATATTGGAGCGCTCGGTCACTTTTTCCATTAGGGTACTGATGATCGCTCTCCCAGTGCGATCGGCTGCGTGTAGCACCCTGGCCCTGGAATGGGCAGCCTCAAGAGTGCGGGCTAAGTCGTCTCCAGAGCGATCAAAACTAACTCCTAACCGCAGCAAATCAGCGATCGCTTGGGGGGCCTTCTCAACTAAAAACTGGACGGCATAGCGATCACATAAGCCCGCTCCGGCCTTCAGGGTATCTTCTAAATGGAAAACGGGGGAATCTGCCGGGGACGTGGCCGCCGCAATCCCTCCCTGCGCCCAATCACTAGCCCCGGTTTTTAAATCTTCTTTGGTAATTAAACCCACCTTTAAGTTAGGGGGTAAACACAGTGCGGCATACAATCCCGCCGCTCCCGATCCCACCACTAAAACATCTTGATAACTCGGCAGTTGCGAGGAAACGACCATGTAGGAGTTAATTGATAAATTCTATTTATTCTAGCATTCCATTTCTCTATAGCTCTGGCAAAAATCCCCGGTCTTTCCCTTGGGGCAGTATGCCAGATTCTTTACTTTTGCCTCTTGCCTTCAGAAGCTAATCACTGAAAAAGGTGAGCGATCGCTCACCTAGAAATTTTTTTAAAACCGCAATTAACTGGATTTAGTAAACTCCGGGGTTAAAACGGTCATCACCCTCGATAAATTCTTTAGAAGGCTCAGTAACGGTGAATTTCTCCAGATTAGCCTGTAAACGCTCTTTTTGAGTGGCCGAGAGTCCGGGGATATTGAGGACATCTTCCACTTCTTGGTAGGGGGCGTTTTTGATGATTTTACCAGCTAAATTGGGATAGAACCCTCTCAAGTCCCGGAAATCGCGAATATCACTGTTATTGAGGTCGATTTTCGCCCCAAATTCTGTAGTTAGTTTAGCATCAGCCGCATTTAAAACCGCCACAGGAAGAGAGGGAAGGGCGATCGAGGTGAGATTGAGAGCTTGAGCGGGAACTTTACCCCAAAAACTCCCGATAATCAAGGCAATTACCGCCAGCAGACGAACAAGATTCTTCATTGCAGTTGTGGTCTCCTAAAACCAAGGCAAATTAACGATCAGGACAAGAAATGAAGCCGTCAGCCTTCAGCTTTCCGACTAGGCATAGGGTGGGGAATTGGGACTTACCACCGCAGCTGACCTATTAGCTGAACGCTGATAGCTAGTTAAAAAAGTTATATCATGCCATTAGACCGGATCTTAACCTAGTTTGCCGCCCTAGGGGAAGGGTTTTGAGGGTTGGGGGATGGGGTTTTAGGGTTTTAGGGGTTTTAGGGTTTTGCGGTTTTGGGGTTTTTATACAAAGAACAAGTTGGTTAGGACAATCTAAATCGCTAAAACCCTTTTCTGGCAAAGACTTTCCTGCTGCCATCTGGCGGCTGCTACAGTTGAATTTCCCTATTTCCCTATCTCCCCACTTCCCCCATTTCCTCATTCCCCTATCCCCTAACCCAATTATTATAAATCCCTAAAATTATCAATGACGAACAGCACTCCTATGGCATCATAAACTGTTGCTTGTCTTGAAATACATAATAAGGAAGACACAATTATGGCTCTCCAATTGGGTGATATCGTTCCAGATTTTACACAAGATTCTAGTGAAGGTCCGATTTCTTTTCACCAGTGGGTAGGAGATAGCTGGGTGGTGCTGTTCTCGCACCCGGCTGATTATACCCCCGTTTGTACCACGGAATTAGGTACGGTGGCTAGTCTTAAGTCAGAATTTGAGCGACGTAATGTGAAAGTTATCGCTTTGAGTGTCGATAGTGCCGAATCCCATCGGGGTTGGATTAATGACATCAACGAAACTCAAAACACTACCGTTAACTATCCGATTATCGCCGATGGCGATCGCAAAGTGTCGGATCTCTACGGCATGATTCACCCCAATTCCCTCAATAATCTGACGGTACGTTCGGTGTTTATCATCGATCCCAACAAAAAATTACGTTTAACCATTACCTATCCTGCCAGCACGGGGCGCAATTTTAACGAGATCCTGCGCGTGATCGACTCCCTGCAGCTCACCGATAACTATCAAGTGGCTACCCCCGCTAACTGGACCGACGGCGGCGATTGTGTGGTGGTTCCCTCTATTCCCACTGAAGAAGCTCGTAGCAAATTCCCCAAAGGAGTTGAAGAAATCAAACCCTATCTACGCATGACTCCCCAACCTAATAAGTAGGGTTTGCTAATCGGTGAACCATATCCTGGAAAACTGACAATCCAAAAACCAAGAAATCGTCAGGGAGGGTTAGCCATCCGTTTTAACGGATGCTACCCCTGGCAACAGGGGATTTATCTCCCCATATCATTTATTGGTTTGATTGTCAATAGATTTTTTCATAGTTTCCCTAGATGTGTTACCGGCAGTAGTGCCGAAAAGCAATTTCTTGGCTGGGTTAAAGACAATTCATCGACATCTATCTTAACCATAAGTTAAATTAATATTTAATAAAAATCGGCTCAAGACGAAAAAAACGATTAACATTATAGCTCCAAATGCTTAGTAGTGGTTAGTTTAGCTAGATTGTAGATCGATGAAATTATCTAGAGATCGAGCAAGGAGCGTCAAGAATTCTGGGTTAGATATATAAGTAAATTTTATTTTAAGTTTATTTAAGACTGTCATTACTAATGCAAGGCTGAGTCGGGGAGATTTTCCCGTAGTATCAAAAATGAAACTCGCTCCAATCGTTCACTCTGAGGACGGGCGAGAGGCAATTATAGAGACTGCCGCTTTCACTAGCATTTAATTAAGAGGAACAACCGATGCCAACTTATAAAGTCACCCTGAAAACACCCGATGGCGAGAGTAAAACAATTGAGGTTCCCGATGATGAGTACATTCTCGATATAGCTGAAGAAGCAGGACTGGACTTACCCTATTCCTGCCGTGCGGGAGCTTGCTCCACCTGTGCAGGTAAAATTGAATCTGGTACTGTCGATCAATCCGATCAATCCTTCTTAGATGACGATCAAATTGAAGCGGGTTATGTCCTCACCTGCGTCGCCTATCCCACCTCTGACTGTGTGATCCTCACCCACCAGGAAGAAGACGCTTTGAAGTAATCTTCAAGATTATCAGAAAATTCCCGTTAAAGCCATGGCTTTAACGGGAGTTATTTTATGGCTCAAAAATTTTTTTCCCTAAACACTTGTGGGTTTTAGCTAAGGGTGCTATGATTGTTAATCGTGGAATTAATGGGTCGGTGCCCGAGTGGTTAATGGGGGCGGACTGTAAATCCGTTGGCTACGCCTACGCTGGTTCGAATCCGGCCCGGCCCACCACGATCAATGCCCGTGTAGCTCAGTGGTAGAGCACACCCTTGGTAAGGGTGAGGTCATGAGTTCAATCCTCATCACGGGCTTTCTCTTTGCTTCTCATTCTCAATAAACCGTTGAAGGATGAGATTAAGTAGGGCTTGCTGAATAAATCTAAAAACCTTGTTGGATAATATTTTTAGGCTTTTTTGAAATCAAAAAGTACCGGCCATTGGAGGGATCGGGGGGGAAATTTAGGGACTTTTTCCCTGAAAATTAGGTAATTGACCCCCTGAAAATGGGTAAAACCCTACACCCTACACCCCACACCCCACACCCTACCTCCACCGAAAAACTTTTTGCCGCAAACCCTAAGTAAGTCTTCAGCACTATGGCGTTAACATAAGTTCTCTTCTAGGGCAATTAGTCCTCGATCGCCTAAAATAGTCAAAATTAACTTATTTGTTGGCTCATGTCTCCCCTCGACAACATCGCTAAACTGTCTCACCTCACCCGCAGAGATGTTCAGAAAAATTGGTTTATCGCTACAGCAGCGGGAAAACCAATTCAACCCGTCACCCTCAATGAAAAACAATACATTATTTGGCCGGCCGGCAGACAAATCCAATATCTAACTCAAAAAATTATTGTCCCCGAACATTTAGCCGGTTATCCTTTAGCGGGAATGGAACTGAGATTAATCTTAACTTGGTGGGCGGAAGATGTCAAAATTTATGTTAATAATCAATTTATCCAAGCAGGAGACCTCTTTGATTCTTCCACCCGCATTTTACTTTCCAACTCGGTCTCTATCGGTCAAGAAATTCTTGTTACTCTCCGTTTAGTCAGTCCCAATCATGATATTGGTGGTTTGATGAAATCAGAGTTAATCTATGAATATAGCCAAGCTATCGATCCTAGTTTTGTTGCTGATGAATTAACCATCCTCCATAATTATCTACAAACTTTTTATCCTGAAAACTTAGCAGCTTTTACCGCTACTCTCGATAATATTGACTGGGATAATGTCACCAACAAAGATAAATTTAATCGCTCCCTAGAATCAATTCGTCAATCCCTACAACCCCTCGCTCAACCTCTCAAAGAACGCAGTTTTAATCTTCTCGGCCACGCACATTTAGATCTGGCTTGGTTGTGGCCGTTGGCAGAAACTTGGCAAGTAGCAAAAAACACTTTTATCTCGGTTTTAAACCTGCAAAAAGATTTTCCTGCCCTCATATTTGGTCATTCTAGCCCCCTAATTTACGAATGGATAGAAAAACATCATCCTGACCTATTTCAAGCAATTCTAGAGGCATATAAAGGGCAATCTTGGGAACTTTTGGGCGGGATGTGGGTAGAACCAGAAGTCAATTTAATCTCTGGGGAATCCCTATTTCGACAGCTGCTTTATGGACAAAAATATTTTCAAGAAAAATTTGGGCAAATCACTAAAACTGCTTGGCTGCCGGATACCTTTGGTTTTCCCTACCAATTGCCGCAAATTCTTAAATCTTTTGGCATCAAATATTTTATAACCGGGAAACTCCATTGGAATGATACGACTAAATTTCCCCACGGTTTTTTCTGGTGGCAATCTCCCGATGGCAGTAAAATTCTTTCCCTCATGTCTCCTCCCAATGTTGCCGGAGTTATGGATACTAACCCAATTATTATGACCGATCATGCTCTCAATTGGGAACGGCAAACCGGCTTAAAAGATATTTTTTGGCTGCCCGGTGTTGGCGACCATGGCGGCGGTCCGACTCGTGATATGTTAGAGGTGGCCCAACGTTGGCAAAAATCTCCTTTTTTCCCCCAGTTAAAATTTAGCCAAGCAACAACCTATCTGGACAGTCTGGAGACAAGTAATCTCCCTATCTGGGATGATGAATTATATCTAGAATTCCATCGGGGTTGTTATACTACCCACGCCGACCAAAAGGCTTATAATCGTTACTGTGAAATCCTCTTGTATCAAGGGGAATTATGGTCTTCTCTGGCTAATATTTTACTAGAGATTCCCTATCCGAAAGTCGAGATAGAATCCGCATGGAAAAAGGTTTTATTAAATCAGTTTCATGATATACTGCCGGGTACTTCGATCCCCGAAGTATTTAGGGATGCTAATCAGTTATGGCGGCAAGTTATCAGCACAGTTGAAGCAATTTTAGATCAAGCTTTACAGGCAATTGCTAATCAAATTAATTTGCCTAATCCCCCCCATCCCCAAGCAAAGCCTTTTCTAGTTTTTAATTCTCTTAACTGGGAAAGAACCCAGGTTATCTCTTTAGCTATAGAATCTGTCAATTGTTCGGTTTATGACTTGAATAATTGTCTTTGTCTTTCGCAATTATCCCACGACAATCAGCTATTATTTCTCGCTGAAAATATTCCTTCTGTGGGTTATAAGTTATTTTGGTTAGTTGCCAATCAGCAAGCAACGGAGCAAAATTTAACCAACTGCCAATTTATTTTAGATAATGGACTGCTTAAAGTTACTATTAACTCGGAAACGGGGGATATAGATAGTATATTCGATATAATTAATCAAAGAGAAATCCTGCAAGCTGCTGGTAATCAATTACAGGCATTTAAAGATCAAGGACAATATTGGGACGCTTGGAATATCGATCCGAATTATCAACAATATACCTTACCTAAAACAGTATTAAAATCGATCGAATGCTTAGAATGTGGCCCTTTACGCTGGCAGATTCGCGTGATCAGAAGTTTAGCTGATTCGGAATTTTGTCAAGATTATATCTTAGAAAAAGATTCTCCTATTCTCCAGATTAAAACTATTGTTAATTGGCAGCAAGAACATACTTTAGTAAAAACCGCTTTTCCTCTCACCCTCAACAGCGATTTTACCACCTATGAAATTGCCTGTGGTGCGATCGAGCGTTCCCACGAACCAGAATCGCCAAAATGGGAAGTTTACGCCCATAAATGGGCGGATTTAACCGATACAGAGGCAAACTATGGGGTAAGTCTTTTAAATAATAATAAATATGGCTATGATGCTACTAACCAGCAACTGCGATTAACTCTGTTGAGAAGTCCCCGATGGCCAGATCCCGAGGCGGATCTGGGAAACCAAGAATTTACCTATGCAATATATCCCCATCAAGGTAACTGGAAAACGGCGAAAACTGTCCATCACGCTTGGCAGTTAAACTTACCTGTCACCGTTGTTTTTATTAATAATTCTTCTCAATCAAACTGGTTGCCACCCGTGGCACAATGGTTAAAATTCTCGGCAGATAACTTAATTTTAATGAGTTTCAAACAAAGTGAAACAGCCGCTCGGGGTTGGGTAATGCGCGTTTATGAATGTCAGGGAGAAAACGCTGTTATTGATTGGCAAAATCAATTACAATTAACAATAAAAGAATCGATCGATGGTTTAGAAAGAGCGATCGATCCCGTTGAGCAACTTTCTCCTTGGCAGATAGCCACATGGTTATTAAAGAATTAATCTTCGTGATCTTCAAAAGGATCGCTTAATTCTGCTGCCGGCGGTCCAAAAGCGGTATAAAGAGCTAAAGCGGTAATTCCTACCAAAGCGGCAGCGATCGAAACACCCAAAATTGTTGCAGTTTCCATAAAATAAAATTTGCTTAGATACAGTCTGTATCTTATCTTAACAAAATATAACCGATCTCGCAGCCGATAACGATCGCTAATCTGGCCGGTTGCATTGCTGTTATCTCATGCCCGATAATGCTGAAAGGATCGAGTAAATAGCGATCAAACTAAACCAGAAAAATTATTATGAAGAAACTCCTACAGGGACTAGAAAAGTTCCAGAGTGGTTATTTTGATGAACATCGGCAATTATTTGAGCAACTCTCCCACGGACAAAAACCGAGAATCCTGTTTATCACCTGTTCCGATTCCAGGATCGATCCTAACCTAATTACCCAAGCGGAGGTGGGGGAATTATTCGTAATTCGTAATGCGGGAAATATAATCCCTCCCTACGGAGCAACCAATGGTGGTGAAGGTGCATCTATAGAATATGCTATCAACGCTCTCGGCATCGAGCAAGTGATTATCTGCGGTCACTCCCATTGTGGAGCGATGAAAGGTTTGTTAAAATTGCAGAGTCTGGCCGATGAAATGCCTTTAGTTTACGATTGGTTAAAACAAGCAGAAGCTACTCGACGTTTAGTTAAGGATAATTACAAAGAATTAGAAGGAGAAGAACTGATCGAGGTGACAGTAGCAGAAAATGTTCTCAATCAGTTAAGTAATTTGCAAAGCTATCCAATTATTCGTTCCCGATTACATCAGGGTAAATTATCCCTACACGGTTGGATTTTTCGGATTGAAACTGGCGAAATTTTAGCCTACGATCCCATCCTACACGATTTTGTCGCTCCCCATAGTAAAATTACCCATCCCGAACCAGAAGACAATTTACCCTCTAGTCGTCATCTTCCCAATAGTCATCCCTTCAAGATTTCTGAGGATTATATCAGGACTAATGCGGAGGTAAAAAAAGCGACTCCTGCGGTTAATACTGTGGCCAAAAAGAATGGCTCCTCAACCCAAAAACCGGGCTATACTTATTTAGAACCCTCCCAAGCTGATCGCATTTATCGCGGTTCGAGAAGTTAATTAGGGATTACAGAAATTCTCTAGAGATGTGCCTATTAACGTCTCTAGAGTGGCAATTAAACGATAACTGCTATACTCCTCTATGGCTTCCCCAAAAGATTTTATTAGTCCCGTCAATTCCGAGCAAGAGTTAGTCTATCCTTTTCGGAACTATCTTAACTATCTGCACGCAAAATACTCTGATTTACAGACGGGTAAGATCGCCGATTATATTCCTGAATTAGCCCTAGCAGCTCCAGAATGGTTTGGTATTTCTGTAATTAGCACTGACGGTCAGATTTTTGAGGTGGGAGACTGTCAGCAAACCTTTACAGTACAATCAATTTCTAAAGCTTTTGTCTTTGGATTAGCTCTAGAAGATCACGGAAGAGAATACGTTAATAGTAAAGTCGGGGTTGAACCCACCGGAGAAGCTTTTAACTCGATTATTCTCGATGAAAAAACCAATCGTCCCTATAATCCTATGGTTAATGCTGGTGCGATCGCTACCACGGATTTAATCACCGGACAGAATGCCACCGAAAGGCTAAAACGTATTTTAGAAATGTTTAAACGCTATACCGGCAGGGATCACGAGATTAATGTCCCCGTTTTTCTCTCGGAAAAATCCACCGGCAATCGCAATCGGGCCATGGCCTATCTAATGCTAAATTTTGGCATGGTTAGCGATAAAATTGAAGAAACCCTCGATCTTTACTGTCAACAATGCGCCATTCTCGTCCATGCTCACGATTTAGCCCTGATGGCTGCTACCTTAGCTAATGGGGGTGTCAACCCAATCACAGGAATACGGGCGATCGATGAACACTACGTTCAAGATGTGATCAGTGTTATGCTTACCTGTGGAATGTACGACGCTTCAGGAGAATGGGCCTATCGGGTAGGATTACCAGCAAAAAGCGGTGTCGGGGGCGGAATTACGGCAGTAGTTCCCCATCAGTTGGGAATTGGGACTTTTTCGCCCCTTTTAGATGAAAAAGGCAACAGCATCAGAGGAGTGAAAATTTGTCAAGATATTTCAGAGGATTTTGGTTTACATTTATTCAATGTGGCTAAACCAGAACGAGATTTAAAAACGTGGCTTGAAGGCAATAGTTGATCCCACACCCCACACCCCACACCCCACACCCCACACCCCACACCCCACACCCCACACCCTGCCCCCAGGAAAAACTTTTTGCCGCAAACCCTACTTAACTGTCCCCGACAAGAGCGCCTAACGGCCCTGGGAAATTAATTTGGCCAGAGGTCTGTGGAAAAAAATGTCATAAACCTCTTGACAAAAGCAGCGGATTGTGTGTAATATAAATATTGTGTGAGGAGTATAAGTTCAGCATAAGAAGAACCTTTGGGGTCGAAACACGGCAAGACTCCCAGAGGTTCTTCTTTTTCACTCCCTTATTGGCTCAAAGTCAGCAATAAAATCAGGTGTTTCCCGATCGCTATTTTTTCTCAATTTATCCCTTCTAGGTCTGTTTGGCTCTTCTAGGTTCTGTGTGATAAGTTTAACTTACTCTATGATCGATCAATCTTTGTGTCCTTTGTGTCTTTGTGGTTCCTTCCACTCGCTCGCCAGCAGGAATGTATCTTAGAATACATTTTGCCCACCAAACCTAAGAGAGCCTCTGTTTTTCTTTACCAAGAGCAACAGTCCAAAATTTTGCCGAAGAAACTGCACAAGAGAAGTGTAATTGCTCGTAAAATTGGGAATTAAGTACAAGGGCAATCCTATGGCAGATAAAAATAACGGTAACGGTGGCTTATTCCTCGTCGGGGTTTTAGTGGGCAGTGCGATCGGAGTAGCGGCGGGTTTATTAGTAGCGCCGAGATCTGGAAAAGAAACCCGTCGAATTCTGCAAAAATCCGCCAGGGCTTTGCCTGAATTAGCCGAAGATCTGACCACGACGATGCAATTGCAGGCCGATCGCCTATCGGAATCGGCCCGACGTAATTGGGATGATACTTTAATGAGATTAAAAGAGGCGGTGACAGCCGGAATCGAAGCTAGTCAAAGTCTAGCCACGGACAATCCTTTCCCCGACTCGCAAGAATCCCCCGAAGGCGATAATCAACACTCGAATCACTACTAAATGACCGAACCTATTTTCTGGCTAGGATGTTCTTTACTGCTAGTCGCCGTTAGTTTAACGGCGGTTTTCATCGCCGCTTTGCCTGCCCTGCAAGAGTTAGCCCGGGCAGCCCGCAGTGCCGAAAAATTATTCGATACCCTCCATCGGGAATTCCCCCCGACTCTAGAAGCAATTCGCCTGACAGGGGCGGAAATCAGCGAATTAACCGACAATATCGATGAAGGGGTTAAAAGTACCCGCCAAGTTGTCCAAGGAGTCGATCGCAGTCTCGGTAGTGCTAAAGCTGGTCTTAGCAAGCTCGATCGTGGCAGCCGTCGCCTCTTGATCGGTTTTAAAGTCGCTTGGAATACTTGGAAACGCAGTTAAGGAGATGGGGAATTATGAATTATGAATTATGAATTATGAATTGGGAAATGGGGGAGTGGGGAGATAGGAGAATTTCAACTAATACCCCAAAACCCTAAAACCCCAACTCCCTAAAACCCCAACTCTCAACTCCTAACCCCACCAACAAACTTTTTCAGCAAACCCTAAATATTTGTAAACTTTTTCGCCTAAGTTACCTTTCTGTGGTAAGCAAATCTTTACTGCTCCGATTTGGGGGTTTCTTGGGAGGTGTCATCGTTGTTGGTTTTGGGTTCTTGTCCTTTAAAAGTAGGGATAAATCGCGACAAAACTTCAAAAAGCTGATTAAAGGTCGTTTGATTGATTTTACCCGTCAAGAGCAATAACACAAAGACAATAAAAGCAAAGATAACAATAATTGTCAAAACGCTGGTAATATGCTTTGAATCTGGCACAAAATGGGCAAACACCGCAACTATACAAGCAACCACAGCGAAAACCAGCAACAAAGCGAGACTAGGTTTCAGGAGATTGGGAGTTTCTGGCGTTTTGGGACTCATAGGGCGATTTTCTCGGATTTTGCGGCTACGTTCCTCCCTTTCGTCGAGACATCTTTCTCTTTCTGTCTTAGGTTCCACCCCTTCTAAGATATCGCGGATATTATATTTGCCGCGCAAACCGGGGAGAATTGCCTCCACGCTGCCTTGGCGATCGAGTTCTATCAGATGGAGATAATCGACGGGAACTTCTACCCCGGTGGGTTTTTCCCCTTGCAATTCTCGAATCACTAACCTTTCCTGTACGGCTAAATTAGGGATAGTATCGTGAATTTTGTCAAAATCTGTCTTAATAATAGCTAAAAGCGCACTAGCACGGGAACCCTGGGCTTTTATGCTGATGTAGTTATCTTCCTCGTCGGCACGCACCAAAGCTCTATTAAGATCCATTGTCAGAACCACACCACTACGCCAACGCATGGTTTTATAGATCATCTGGTGATTACGGACGATAAAGCGGGAAATAATGCTACCGGGCAGGATATCATAACGGTACTGGAAGTGTAAAGGTGCGTTTTCGTAGATATCCACATCCGGTTCATCGATGGGTAGAAGATCGGTGATTAGATAGCGATCGGGACTGTAACCATCAAGGGGAAAACAGAGTTCAAATTTTCCCATCAAATCCATCAAAAATCGGCGTTTATTTTCGGGATAACGTTGGTTTTTTTTGAGAATATCTTGCAGATCTGGCAGTGAAAGAATGCCCTTTTTTTGCACCATCAAATCGTGATTATTGAGAATATCATAAACACCGCTAGTTACCCATTCTGGGTTCAGGACATTGGTTTCATTCAGTCGCGGATCATCTTGGTAGTTGAGGACAATACCGAGATCGTGGAGAAAATGCACTAAACTTTTTTGATCGCTGGCCTCTTTAATCTTGGCTTTCTGACACATTTCCTGATACTTTTCGTAGGAAATAAAGTCATAACTCTTTTGCATCGCTTCTAGTTGAGTTTTGATGTGAAACCAACTATTAGGCAATAAATCTTTGATATGGGGAATAGCATCGATTTGAGAGGCGATTTCCTGCACAAGTTCCTCGATTCCCGCACCGGTTTTACAGGAAGTGGCGATTAGCTTGGTGATTTGGGGATATTTTTTCTGGAGGGTGCGGATCTTAACTTGGGGGGGATGTTCATCGGCACAATTACCCACGATAATCACGGGAGAATTGCCTCCGTAGGTTTCAATGAGTTTTAACCAGTATTCCAGACGGTTTTGCTGTTCATTTTTGCGGTTGTCGAGGACAAGCAGATAAAGACTGCGTTTAGTCAGAAAAAACTGATGGGTGGTTTGCATCACTTTCTGACCGCCAAAATCCCAGATATTGAGGCGAATATCGGGTTTTTGGGGCAGTTGCCACTTTTCAATATTAATGCCGGGGGTCTTGGGTTCTCCGGAATTAAAGGTATTGTGCAGTAACCGCTTTAACAGGGAAGTTTTCCCCACATCCCCCTCCCCCACCAATAAAACTTTAAGCTCATTAAGAGGGCGTTTAGCTTTATCCTTGAGATAACTAAAAATCGCCTGCGGGTTGCCATTACTCGATATTGTTTCACCCCATCCCTGACGAATAATTTCCGGGGGAACGTTGGTAATCGGGTTATTTTCGAGGACTAATCGCTTCAGGTTGACTAGGTGAGCGAGTGCTTCTGGAATCTCCCTGATTTGGTTATAGCTGAGAAAGAGGATTTGCAGGGAGGTGAGGTGAGCGAGCGCTTCTGGAATCTCCCTGATTTGGTTATCGCTGAGGTCGAGGATTTGCAGGGAGGTGAGGTGAGTGAGTGCTTCTGGTATCTCGCTGATTTGGTTATCGCTGAGGTTGAGGATTTGCAGGGAGGTGAGTTGAGCGAGCGCTTCTGGAATCTCCCTGATTTGGTTATAGCTGAGATAGAGGTATTGCAGGGAGGTGAGTTGAGCGAGCGCTTCTGGAATCTCGCTGATTTGGTTAATGCTGAGGTCGAGTTCTTGCAGGGAGGTGAGGTGAGCGAGCGCTTCTGGTATCTCGCTGATTTGGTTATTGTTGAGGTTGAGGACTTGCAGGGAGGTGAGGTGAGGAATTTCGGGGGGAATTTCTGTTAAGTTTTTGTTGGACAGATCTAACATCCACGCTCTTTCGTCCTTTGCCCGTTGAATTAACTCTAATACTTCCTGTGCTGTCATTGACTATCCCCCCGCTACCATATTTACTCCATTTTGGCAAAAGATCCAGTTAATGCCACTGGTTGAGACCTCATCAGCTTGAGTTGAGTTTCTGGAGAGTGAACTGAAAACTCGCATCTGATGACCGATAAGGGACTTGCGTGGGAATAATATCCTAGCCAGAAAATCGCTCTGTAGAAGAATCAGGCCGGCCAGATGGCATATTATCAAAGCGCAAGTCCCTTAGCTGCGGGGACTCTCAAAGGCTCTCCCCCTACTTAGGGTGATCAGCAAACCTGGGCGATCGGAGGGCGCAGGTTCCTTGCGCCCCTACAGTAACGGATTTTGTCCACAATGTAGGGGCGAACTGCGTTCGCCCAAAAGGTACATTAATGTAGGGGCGAACTGCGTTCGCCCAAAAGGTACATTAATGTAGGGGCGAACTGCGTTCGCCCAAAAGGTACATTATCAAAGCGCAAGTCCCTAACTGGGTGACTAAAGTTGAGAATTCCCTTAAGATAAAGTAAATAAGTGTAAAGAAACTGAAAGTTAGCCTACACCCTTGCTGAAAAAATTCTCATTGTCTAGAAGTGCTATGCTCAATCGTTTTTGCCGAGGAATCTCGATCGCTCTTGTAATTGGTGTCATTAGCTGTCTGGGTTGGATTATCTGCCCGGATCAAGCTCTAGCGGTGAATAATCCCGAATTACTGCCCAATCAAGCCACTCCGATCGTTGATTTAGCCAATTATCTACCCGCAAAACAGGAAGAGGCATTAATCCGAGATATCGAGACATTTCAAGGGGAAACCGGCTGGAAAATGCGAGTTTTAACCCAATATGACCGCAGCCCCGGCCGGGCAGTGATTAATTTCTGGGGATTGGATGATAAAAGTATTCTCCTAGTGGCCGATGGTCGCGGCGGTAATCTACTATCTTTTAGTATTGGTGATGCCGTCTATGAATTTTTACCCCGCACTTTTTGGATCGAATTACAGGCCCGTTTCGGTAATATGTATTTTGTCCGGGAAAATGGCGAAAATAACGCGATCGTACAATCCTTGGACACGGTAAAAGGCTGTTTAGTTAAAGGTGGTTGTGCGGTAGTCCCCGGTTTACCGAAGGAACAGTGGATTTTAACTTTAATTACCTCAATTGTCGGCGGTTTAGTCTTCGGTTTTGCCGGTATTCCTCGCAAAGAAGGACAGGTTTTCGCTTGGCAATGGGTTTTAATTGTCTCTCCCCTCTGGTTTATCCTCTTTGTTGCTTTTGGCATCGGACCGGTGGTTACTCGCACCAGTGAATTACTGCCCCTTTTCCGCAATTTAATCGGTTTTGCCCTCGGGGTTTTAGTCGCCTATCTTTCCCCTCGTTTTAATTCCCTCAACGCCTCAAAAACCTAAGAATTAGGGGCTTGTCAGTGATCAGTGATCAGTAAACAGAAAGTAGCGAAGTTTTTACCTATAACTGATACCAAATCCAGTTATTAAGTTGTTGGTTATAATTAAATTAAAAATGAATTTTAGGTTCGATCCCCCCTTCCCCCCTTGATCCCCCCTTAATCCCCCCTTGATAAGGGGGGTGCCGATCCCCCCTTCCCCCCTTGATCCCCCCTTCCCCCCTTGATAAGGGGGGTGCCGATCCCCCCTTGATAAGGGGGGTGCCGATCCCCCCTTCCCCCCTTGATAAGGGGGGCATCTGATAATTTTTAACGCCTACCTAGTTAAAAACTGATTATTTATTCCCTTTTGCCTTTTGCCTTTTGCCTCTCCTCATAACTAGCCTGTACTCAACGGATTTAGTATGATAGCTGACGGCAGCCCCTCATGGTTCGATCGATCTAGCTCTGTTACAATTAGAAACATTGTGGAGTGAGTGAGATAACGTTTATGTGGGTCAATACTCAAAGTGAGATTATTAGTAAGGTTTTGCCGCCAGCAGTACGTCTGTTCTTAAGAACACAAGTAGAACAGATAGAAGATTTAGAAATGCAGCTGCAAGGTCATGATCGGCAAATTTTGCGCGGTTATATCCCCGGGGTATTTTTAGCCGTAGGAAGAGCGATTTATCAAGGTTTACATTTAGGTAAAGCGCAATTAAGAGGGGAAAATATTCGTCTTAATATCGGGCAGGTTTTGCGAGGGAAACCCCTAAAAATTTTGGAACCTATTCGGGTTAGCGGTGAAGTGGAAATTAACGAGCAGGATTTAAATAATTCGATCGCCTCGACTATTTTAATTAATGCTTTTGCCGATTTACTAATTTTTTCCCTAGAAAATAACGGAGTTGTTAACGCCAGAGAAATTATCTCACAACAGCGTTTTAACTGGAAAAATGTTCTCTTAAATCAGGGTTATTTCTCTCTTCTCGGCCATAGAGAAACAGGTGCAGAAGTAATTTTTAGCGCTGATATTACCTTAAAAGATGCCCGCACTTTAGGGATTAGTCCCCGACAATGGCAAGGTTTAGCCCCAGATTTATCTATTGATTTGCAACCTTTTACCGTCGATTTAGGCAAAGATGTGGAGATTAAATCTTTTATTCTCGACGATCAAACTCTTTTCTGTCAGGGAAGTTTTTTGATTTTACCTTAAAAATAAACGGGATGATTCCGGTGGGTTAACTTAGTTTAACCCACCTAATTAGGGCTTGCTGAATAAAGGTGAAATGTAGGCAAGGTAAGGGTTTTGTGGCTTTTCTCGCGAAACAGGTGCAAGATTTTGAGAGAATCGTGCTTCAAAACCTTGCGTCTTCATCGGCCCGC
>NZ_JAJTDH010000067.1:0-18411 GCF_021300285.1 Microcystis sp. 49638_E5
AAAGGGCAAATTTTCCAGATTATCGAGCGGCAAAAATAAACCATCCAATCGAAAAGCTAGTTGTTTGACTTCTTGGGAAGTAAATCGATAATTGCTAACCATAGCATCGGGTCGCTCAATTAATTCAAAGAACGAATCGGGAAAATCGAGAAACATTCGATAGAATATGCTGTCAGTTTTCATGCTGCCACAAAATTGCCTGTAATTTCCGCTTAATCCGCCAACAAAAGAGAATTAACCTATGATCATCCCATCGTTTCTGCAACCCGGTGCTAAAGTTTCTCTGGTGGCCACCAGTGGCACCGTCAAGGAATTAGCCGCCCTAGAAAAAGGCGTAGAAATCTGGCGATCGAGGGGTTATCAAGTGGAATTTAGCGAGAATTGGGCCAATCGTCTCGGTTATCTCGCCGGTAGCGACGAGCAACGTCGTCAAGCTTTAGCCCAAGCATGGCAAGATCCCGATTGTCAAGCAATTCTCTGCGCGAGGGGGGGTTACGGTAGCGCTCGCCTCTTAGAAAATTGGACATGGGCAAAAACTAACCCAAAATGGTTAATCGGTTTTTCCGACGTGACGGGGATTTTATGGAGTTTAGCGAAACAGGGCATCTGTAGCGTTCACGGTCCAGTTTTAACCACCTTAGCCCAAGAAAGTCCCCAATCAATTGATCGTCTCTTTTCTCTCCTAGAAGGTCGTCCTTTAGCCCCTCTTATCGGTCAAGGTTGGGGTGGGGGAAAAGTGCGGGGACGCTTATTACCGGCTAATTTAACCGTAGCCACCCATCTCCTCGCAACCTCGGTTCAACCCACCCTAGAGGGGGTAATTTTAGCCCTAGAGGACGTAACCGAGGCCCCCTACCGAATTGATCGAATGTTAACTCAGTGGCGAATGCTGGGCATTTTCTCCCAAATTAAAGGCATTGCTCTCGGTCGTTTTAGCCGTTGTCTGGCGGCCTCCGGCAGTGATAGTCAAACCGTAGAGGAAGTCTTAAAAGAGCGTTTGGGCGATTTGGGCATTGCGGTTATTGCTGAGTTACCTTTCGGTCATGATGGCGATAATGCCGCTTTACCTGTGGGAACAATGGTAGAACTGGACGGGGATCGGGGAATCTTAGAATTTTTCTATCCCCAATGATCCACTTTTTTGATAGTATCTTAGAGAAGTGTTAACAAATGTAACAAAAAATTAATTATAGATGAAAGTATTAGTTGTCGGTGCGACAGGAACCCTAGGGCGACAGATCGTGCGTCATGCCATCGATCAGGGACATCAAGTGCGTTGTTTGGTACGCAGTCAGAGAAAAGCGGCTTTTTTGAAGGAATGGGGCGCGGAATTAGTCGGGGGAACCCTGCGGGATAAAAGTACGATTATTACTGCTTTAGAGGGAATGGACGCGGTGATCGATGCCGCTACTGCCCGGGCGACGGACTCAGCCAGCATTAAACAGGTGGATTGGGATGGTAAAGTTAATCTGATTCAAGCGGCCAAAACTGCCGGAGTTGATCGCTTTATTTTCTTCTCGATTCTCAATGCCGAAAAATATCCCAACGTGCCTTTGATGGAGATAAAACGCTGTACCGAGAAATTTCTAGCAGAATCGGGTTTAAAATATACAATTCTCCGTCCCTGTGGCTTCATGCAGGGGTTAATCGGTCAATACGCCATCCCGATGTTAGATAATCAAACGGTCTGGATCACGGGGGAAAGTACGGCGATCGCCTACATGGACACCCAAGATATCGCTAAATTCGCCGTTCGCGCTTTAGAAGTCCCCGAAACCGTCGGCCAATCCTATCCCGTAGTCGGCAGCAAAGCTTGGAAAGCTGAAGAAATTATCGAAGTTTGCGAGCGCCTATCGGGTAAAGAGGGGAAAATTTGGCGTTTACCCATGGGATTACTGCGTTTTATGCGAGGAATAAGCCGTTGTTTCCAATGGACCTATAATATATCTGACCGACTAGCTTTTGCGGAAGTTCTCGCTAGTGATCAAGCTCTTGATGCTCCAATGAAAGAAGTTTATCAAGTATTTGGCCTTGATCCGAGTCAAACAACTACTTTAGAATCCTATTTACAAGAATACTTTAGCCGCATTCTCAAGAAGCTCAAGGAAATCGACTTCGAGAAACAAAAAGCTCAGAAGAAGAAGAAAACTCCTTTCAAAAAGAAAGCGTGATTCAGCAGTAGGAAAATTTGTCAATGCCCAAAATCGGCATTATTTACAACGATATTAAGCCTATCGCTTGTAAAACAGCCCATCAGATACAAGATCAGCTACTTTCCCTAGGTTGGCAGGTGTTTATGGCTACCGGCAGCGGTGGCCTGCTAGGCCATTCTAAACCCTCTCGTCCGGTTTGTTTTACCCCGATCGATCAGTTAGTCCCCCCCCACTTCGAGCAAGATTTAAGTTTTGCGATCGTTTTGGGGGGCGATGGTACAGTCCTATCGGCAGCCCGGCAGTTGGCCACCCTCAATTTGCCCCTGTTAACGGTCAATACGGGACACATGGGCTTTTTGACCGAAATTTACCTAAATCAGCTTGAACCTGCCTTAGAGCAGGTTTTAGAGGGGAACTACACCATCGAAAATCGCTCGATGATCACGGTGCGACTGTTTCGCGAAGATACCCTCCTCTGGGAGGCACTTTCTCTCAATGAGGTGGTCGTCCACCGGGAACCCCTCACCAGTATGTGTCATTTTGAGATTCAAATTGGTGAACACGCACCCGTCGATATCGCTGCCGATGGGGTGATTCTCTCCACTCCCACCGGTTCTACTGCCTATGCTCTCAGCGCTGGCGGCCCGGTAATAACTCCCGATGTGCCAGTATTACAATTAGCTCCCATTTGTCCCCATTCTTTAGCTTCCAGATCCTTGGTATTTTCTGACAAGGAAACTGTGAATATTTTTCCAGCAACTGCTAACCGGATGGTGATGGTAGTGGACGGTAATGGCGGTTCTTATATCTTGCCAGAAGATCGAATTAATGTGCAGAAATCGCCCCACCAAGTCCATTTTATTCGTCTGCAATCTACGGAATTCTTCCGCATCCTCCGGGAAAAATTGGGTTGGGGTTTGCCTCATATTGCTAAACCAACTTCGGTGGAATTACCTTAATCAGTTATCAGTTATCAGTTATCAGATGTGAGCTTTCAGTTCATTGATTGCTGGTTACTGTTTACTGATAGCTGAATTTATGCTCTCTTTTCGTGCCAAGATAGCTTTTTATTTAGAGGATGTCACCACGGCGATCGGACTGACAGTAAATCTGCTTATCTTGGCATTAATTTTACTCTCTTTGGGGATTTATGTGGCTCAAACCTATCCCTTATCCGCCACTTGGCAAATGTGGTTACGTCAGCTTGATTGGGGAATTTTAAGCTTATTTTCCCTAGAGTATTTAATTCGGTTTTGGTGTGCGGAATCAAAACTAGGCTTTGTTTTTAATATTTTTTCCATCCTAGATTTATTGTCAATTCTGCCCCTATTTTTTGGTTTTTTTGATATTAGGTTTTTTAGAATTTTTCGCTGGTTTAGAATTTTGCGAGTGATTCGTTTTTTTGGTTCCGATCTCTCTATTTTTCGGATTAAAACTTCTGATCAGATAGTATTTACTCGCATATTACTAACTCTATTTTCGATTATTTTTGTCTATGCGGGTTTAATTTATCAGATCGAACACCCGATTAATCCTCAAGTCTATCGGACATTTTTTGATGCTTTTTACTTCGCCGTTGTGACTATGACTACCGTGGGATTTGGGGATGTGACTCCCCTATCTGATAATGGTAAAATGCTGACAGTTTTAATGATTTTAACGGGAGTTTTGTTAATTCCCTTGCAAATTAGCGATCTGACTAAACAAACATTAAAATCTGGCACTCAAATTGATTATCCTTGTCCAGATTGTGGTTTACCCCGTCACGATATAGATGCCAATTTTTGTAAAAACTGTGGCGCAAAACTCTTAAAAAAACCTGATTGAGAGTAATTCTGGCCAAAGGGAGGGTGGGGAGATGAGGAAGTGGGGTGTGGGTAATTATGAATTATGAATTATGAATTGGGAAGTGGAGCATTTGGCTGAAATTTCCCCAAACCCCTAAACCCCTAAATCCCTATCACCCTATCTCCCGACTCGGAGTCTCGGAGTCTCGGAGTCTCCCGACGACCGACGGAATCATCACAATTTACAATTGCTTAATAATTGTTGCCACTGCCGTGATAATATGTCTTGTGGCTCACCTGAGCGTCATAGCTCGGAAAGCAATCCAGATATTGAGATTAGTCTATCGCTGATTTAGGTGTACCTTGTCTGACCCATCGATCGAATCTCCCCCAACCCCAGAAACCAACCCGCCGTCAGATCCGATGCGGGAATACTATCAACTACAAAACACCTTATTGATCACCACCCTGATCTTAAGCGGTCTGATCTTTATACCCGTGTGGCTGTTTTATTCCCTCAATACCGCCCTTAATTACCTATTAGGGGCAATGGTGGGAGTTGTTTACCTAAAACTCCTCGCCGGGGAAGTGGAAAAATTGGGGGTAACGAAAAATCGCGTGGGAAAAAAAGGATTAGCCCTATTCGCCGGATTAATCATCATCGCCAGTCGTTGGCAAGAACTGCACATAGTGCCAGTTTTTTTGGGGTTTTTGACCTATAAAGGGGCGATCATCGTCTATACCCTGCAAACCATCTTCAAGCTGGAGCAGAAAGGCGATTCCTAAACCCTTTGACCGTTAAAAATAACCCTGATTTGCGAACCCGAATCTCTCTAAGGTAGAAATGTTAGACAGTTTAAGTGTGCTTAATTTTTATAGCCTCGCTTCCCTGGAAGTGGGACAACACTGGTACTGGCACATCGGCGGACTAAAAATTCACGGGCAAGTGATCGCGGTCTCCTGGATCGTCTTCGCTATCTTAATCATCGCCTCGATCGCCGCTACCCGCAAAATCCAGAAAGTCCCTAGCGGTATTCAAAACCTTATGGAGTACGTTCTGGAATTTCTGCGCGATTTAGCCAAAAACCAGCTAGGAGAAAAGGAATATCGACCCTGGTTGCCCTTCATCGGCACCCTATTTTTATTTATTTTCGTTTCTAACTGGTTAGGGGCCTTGATTCCTTGGAAGTTAATCGAACTGCCCGAAGGAGAATTAGCCGCCCCCACTAACGACATCAATACCACGGTGGCGTTAGCCCTACTGACTTCCCTCGCTTACTTCTACGCGGGCATCAGTAAAAAAGGACTCGGTTACTTCGCTCACTACCTAGAGCCGATTCCCGTGCTATTACCGATCAAAATTTTAGAAGACTTTACCAAACCCCTCTCCCTCAGCTTCCGTCTTTTCGGAAACATCCTCGCGGACGAGTTGGTAGTAGCCGTATTAGTCTTCCTCGTCCCCCTAGTCGTACCCCTCCCCCTGATGGCTCTCGGTTTATTTACCAGCGCTATCCAGGCCCTTGTCTTCGCTACCCTTGCCGGGGCCTATATCCATGAGGCACTGGAATCGGAACACGAAGAAGAACACGCTTAAAAGCGAGAGACGAAAACAGAAAAATTTCTTAGGGAAAAGTGTCCAAATAATAGGATAATAACTAAGAAATTATTGGTCGAATTCAGGATGAGCAACTGAATTCCAGGATCGTTCTTTCCCAAAAACTCTTTCGGGAGTTTTGAGCAGAAAACCAGCCATTTTTTACGGCTGAGAACGCGCTCTGTAAACAACAGATTGAAATTGATTAGTAAATAGAGGAAAAAATCACCATGAACCCCACAGTAGCTGCCGCTTCCGTTATCGCCGCCGCCCTCGCCGTTGGTTTAGCCGCTATCGGCCCCGGCGTTGGTCAAGGTACCGCTTCTGGAGAAGCTGTTTCCGGTATCGCCCGTCAACCCGAAGCTGAAGGAAGAATTCGTGGTACCCTTCTCCTCAGCTTGGCATTCATGGAATCCTTAACCATCTACGGTTTGGTTATCGCTCTCGTTTTACTGTTCGCTAACCCCTTCGCCTAATTAAAAAAGCAGTGGGCTATCAGCCCCCAGTCCCCAGCTTGGCGGGCGAGTTTTCAAAACTCTAAAAAAACACGGAAGGCTGATAGCTAATTAAGGGAATTTTGCTGATCCCCCCTGACTGTTCATTGTTAAATCAGGGGGATCGTCTTCCTTTTTTGAACCTGCCTATAGCTTCTATTTATCAGGAATAAATCAATGTTTGATTTCGATGCCACCCTGCCAGTGATGGCACTACAGTTTATTCTTTTGGCAGTGATCCTGAACGCCGTTTTTTATAAACCCCTCAGTAAAGTTTTAGATGAACGGGCGGAGTATATTCGGCAAACGGAAGGCGGAGCCAAAGAACAACTAGCCAAAACCGAAGCACTGGTACAAGAGTACGAATTGCAATTAAGTTCGGCTCGTAAACAATCCCAAGAGATTATCGCCCAAGCGCAAGCCGAGGCCCAAAAACTAGCCAGCGAACGAGTTGCCGCAGCCCAAAAAGAAGCGATCTCCCGTAAGGAAGCCGTCGCCGCCGAAATTGCCCAACAGAAAGAAGAAGCCTTTCGTTCTCTAGAAGGACAAGTGGCCTCTCTTTCCCGTCAAATTCTCGAAAAACTCCTCGGCCCCGAACTCGTTCGCTAAACCCCTGGTTAATAACAGTGATCAGTAAAAAGATAGAACTCAGTCGTCAGGAGTTAGTCCCGATGCCAAAGTTAGCACCGCCAAGCATGAAAGTAGTACCCACTTCCCACTTCCGTTCGGCTGAGCGTTCGACAAAAGCTCGCGCGGCTCGACTGATCTGGCCGAACGTCCGAAGTCTCACGGCCGAAGCCCACTTTCAAGTTAGAAGACTGATAACTGATAACTGATAACTGATAACTGAACAACCTACTCCCCGCCCTCAATAATCATGATCATCGACACAATTTTATTATTAGCCACGGAGGCGAAGGAAGCGGCAGCAGAGGGATTCGGCATCAACACCGATATCTTAGGAACTAACCTATTTAACCTCTCGATTCTGCTCGGTTTAGTCATCTTCTACGGCCGCAAAGTTCTCGGACAAATCCTCGGAGAACGTCAGTCGAAGATTGCTGAAGCTTTAGCCGAAGCTGAAAACCGGAAAAATATTGCCGCTACCGCCCTCGCCGAAGAACAGAAAAAACTCGCCCTGGCAAAACAAGAGGCGGAAAAAATTATCGATAACTCTCGATCTAGAGCTAAAGCTGTCACCGCCGACATCGCCGCCCAAGCCGAACTCGATATTCAAAGAATGCGCGAAAGTGCCGCTAAAGATCTCTCGGCGGAACAGGATCGCGTTTTAGTAGAATTACGCCAAAGAATTACCGCTTTAGCCTTAGCTAACGTGGAATCCCAATTAAGCGCCGGCCTGGAAGAATCGGTACAACAAACCCTAATTGATCGCAGTTTGGCCAACCTAGGAGGTAAATAGATGCAGGGAAGTTTAATCAGTTCAGAAATTGCCGAACCCTACGCCCAAGCATTACTTTCCGTCGCCCAAAGCAGCGGACAATTAGAAGCGATCGGCGGCGAAATTAAATCCCTCTTAGAATTGTTGGAAAATGCTCCCGATCTAAGAGCTTTTATCGGCAATCCCGTCATCAAAGAAGAAGCTAAAAAAGCCGTTCTTTCCCAAGTAATGGGGAGCAGTGCCAATCCCTATTTAACTAACTTCATGATGTTATTAGTCGATAAACGTCGGATTCAATTTTTAGAACCCGTTTGTCAACAATATCTCACCTTGGCCAGAGTGCTGACTAACACCGTTTTAGCGGAAGTTTCCTCGGCCACCGAATTGAACGATAGCCAAAAACAAATCGTCATCGACAAAGTGAAAACCCTGACCGGGGCGAACGTGGTCGAACTGAAAACCAAAGTTGATGGCAGCCTCATCGGTGGTGTGGTGATCAAAGTCGGTTCTCAGGTCTTTGATGCCAGCATTCGCGGTCAACTACAACGCCTCAGCCTCTCCCTGCGCTAAGGTCATCTAATCTCCCTTTTTTGCCGTTTTTTCACCTTCTAATTTTTTACCTTTTCCCAGATTAAACTATGGTAGCTATCAGACCCGACGAAATTAGCACGATTATTCGTCAACAGATCGAATCCTATAACCAAGAAGTACAGGTCTCCAACGTGGGAACCGTCCTACAAGTAGGTGACGGTACTGCCCGCATCTACGGCCTACAACAGGCCATGTCGGGAGAACTATTAGAATTTGAAGATGGAACCGTCGGCATCGCCCTTAACCTCGAAGAAGATAACGTCGGCGCGGTGTTAATGGGTGACGGTTTCGGGATTAAAGAAGGCGGTACGGTGAAAGCTACCGGTAAAATCGCTCAGGTTCCCGTGGGTGAAGCCTTAGTCGGCCGCGTGGTTGATGCCCTCGGTCGTCCCATCGACGGTAAAGGAGACATACTCGCCAGCGAAACCCGTCTGGTGGAATCCCCCGCCCCCGGTATTGTCGCTCGCAAATCCGTCTGTGAACCGATGCAAACCGGCATTACCGCTATCGATGCCATGATTCCCGTCGGTCGTGGTCAACGGGAGTTAATTATCGGTGACAGAAAAACTGGGAAAACAGCGATCGCCATTGACACAATCATTAACCAGAAAAGCGAAGACGTGATCTGTGTCTATGTCGCCATCGGTCAAAAAGCCTCCACCGTCGCCCAAGTAATCGACACCCTCACCCAAAGAGGCGCCATGGATTACACCGTGGTGGTGGCCGCTAACGCTAACGACCCCGCCACCCTCCAGTATATCGCCCCCTACACCGGAGCTTCGATCGCCGAATACTTCATGTATAAAGGCAAAGCAACCCTAGTTATCTACGATGACCTCACCAAACAGGCTCAAGCTTATCGTCAGCTATCTCTGCTCATGCGTCGTCCTCCCGGTCGTGAAGCTTACCCCGGCGACGTTTTCTATCTCCACTCCCGTTTACTAGAGCGTGCCGCTAAACTCAGCGATGCCCTCGGTGGTGGTAGCATGACCGCCCTGCCGATTATTGAAACCCAAGCCGGTGACGTTTCCGCCTACATTCCCACCAATGTAATCTCGATTACTGACGGTCAGATCTTCCTCTCCACCGACCTCTTTAACGCTGGTTTCCGTCCCGCTATTAACGCTGGTATTTCCGTATCCCGCGTGGGTTCGGCGGCCCAAACTAAAGCGATGAAGAAAGTTGCCGGTAAATTAAAACTGGAATTAGCCCAGTTTGACGAATTAGAAGCTTTTGCTCAATTCGCTTCTGACCTTGATGCGGCCACCCAATCACAACTGGCTCGCGGTCAACGTCTGCGTCAAATCCTGAAACAGCCCCAAAACTTCCCCCTCTCCGTTTGGGAACAGGTGGCGGTGGTTTATGCCGGTTTAAATGGTTATCTCGACGATATCGCCACCGATAAAGTTATCGATTTCTGCGCCGGTTTACGCGAATACCTGAAAACCAGCAAACCTCGCTACGTTGAGATCGTCAGCACTGAAAAACAACTCAACGACGAAGCAGAAGGCCTGCTCAAAGATGGCATCAACGAGTACAAACAGGCTTTCAAGTAAACTTCTGTGAGCTTTAAGCTGTCAGCCTTTTCAGTTATCAGTGATCAGTAAACAGTGACCAGTAAACAGTGAAAAGATGGCCAGAAACTGCTATTTAGTACTGCTCACTTAACACATACTGCTCACTTAAAACTCCAATCTGATAACTGATGACTGATGACTGATAACTGATAACTGATAACTGATAACTGAATTATGCCTAATCTCAAAGCGATTCGCGACCAAATTCAATCGGTCAAAAATACCAAAAAAATTACCGAGGCCATGCGTCTGGTGGCGGCCGCCAAAGTGCGCCGCGCTCAAGAACAAGTTCTCTGTACCCGTCCTTTTGCCGATGCCCTCGCTCAGGTACTTTATAATCTCCAAGGTCGTTTAGCCTTTAGTGATGTTAATTTACCCCTACTGGCCCAACGGGAAGTAAAAACCGTGGCTCTGTTAGTAGTCACAGGCGATCGAGGTCTTTGTGGCGGTTATAATACTAACGTCATCCGTCGTGCCGAACAACGGATGAATGAATTAAAAGAGCAAGGGATTAACTATCAATTAGTGGTTGCCGGCCGAAAAGCGGCACAATATTTCGAGCGCCGCAATGCTCCCATTGCCGCTAAATTTATTAACCTCGAACAGATTCCCACTGCCGATGAAGCTGGCACGATTGGGGATGAATTGCTTTCCTTATTTTTATCGGAAACAGTCGATCGCGTCGAGTTAATTTATACTCGTTTTATCTCCCTGATCAGTGCCACTCCGGTGATTCAAACCCTGTTACCTTTAACTACTCAAGGTTTAGCGGTACAGGATGACGAGATTTTCCGTTTGGTGACTAAAGAGGGAAAATTTAAGGTACAACGGGAAAAAATGGCCAGCCAACCAGCGCAGGTTTTTCCCCAAGACATGATTTTTGAGCAGAATCCCGTCCAAATCCTCGATTCTCTGCTGCCTTTGTACTTAAATAACCAATTACTGCGCGCCCTCCAGGAATCGGCAGCTAGTGAATTAGCAGCCCGGATGACAGCGATGAGTAACGCCAGCGAGAACGCCAGCGAGTTAATTGGCACTTTAAGCCGTACCTACAACAAAGCGCGTCAAGCCGCTATTACCCAAGAATTGTTAGAAGTAGTAGCGGGAGCCAATGCTCTCTAGGTTTAAGCCAGTTTTTCTTTTAATTATCAGTAGGAGTGATTATTTTCACTCCTTTTTTTTATAGTAGCTGGCGTAAAATCCCACACCCTGCCCCACGAAAAACCTTTTCGGCAAACCCCAGATAGCCGTGGTTTAGACTTCTCTGCCCCGAATTAGGTTCAAATAGAGTCAGCGCAATCCCTTTTCTGACATTCGGGCCCCTTGAAAAGCCCCATCTCATCCTGTATTGTAAGTCAGCGTGAGAACTATAAATGTCAATCGATTAAGCTAAATCTTAAACTATAATCCTTAAACTATAATCATTACCCGATCGCCCGGTATTGGAGGGACAAAAAAACTCGTGAGTATAACTGATTTAATCCAAAAAGGCGGAGTGGCCATGTGGCCGCTGCTTTTTCTGTCTATTTTAGCTCTTAGCACTATTATCGAACGAATTTGGTTTTGGAGTCGCACCCTCCTGAGTGAGGGCCAGATTTTAAATCGCATTATGGAATCCGCCATCCGTAACTGGGATTTGGCAGCAAAAGTCGCTAGGGATTCCCGCAATCACCCCATCGGTAGCTATCTTTATGCTCCCCTGCGCTTAGAAAATCCAGATCCAGAGGTTTTTCACTTTGCCCTCGAATCGGCTGCCGATGAACAATTATCCCTAATGAAACGGGGCGATAAAATCCTTGAGGCAGTCATCGCCCTTTCTCCCCTGCTAGGATTATTAGGAACGGTACTCGGTTTAATTACCTCTTTGGCTAATATTCAACTGAGTGACCTGGGAACTTCCTCCACAGCCGGAGTAACTTTAGGTATTAGTGAAGCTTTAATTTCCACCGCTACTGGCTTAATTGTCGCTATCTTTAGCCTCGCTTTCTATCGCATTTTTCAGGGACTCTGGTTCAATCAAGCCCGAATTTTTCGCAAGGCTGGCAGTGATTTAGAAATTATCTACCGTCAACGTTGGCTAGATGGGGAAGACCAACAATACTCCCTCAGTGCTAACCTAGAAAAACCCCTCGATCGCTAAATCTCTCCCTTATCAGCCATGGCCGAAACTAAATCTCTGAACCACAAAAAGCCAAAAAGTAGCCATATTACGGCTCGTCCGCTCAAATTATGGCATGATCAACACCGCATTCAAGAGGATGTGCAGGTTAATATCATTCCCTTGATCGATGTAATTTTCTGTATTCTCACCTTCTTTATTCTCGGTGCAGTGGGATTATCTCGCCAACAGGCCATCAGCCTCGATTTACCGAAAGCTAGTACCGCCACCACCCCGATGCGGGAAATGTTGGTGGTTAGTCTCGATGATTTCGGACAACTCTACGTCGAAAAGCAGATGGTGACTCGTCCCCAGTTATTCGAGGCAATCAAGAATTATCATCAATATAGTCCCAATGGACTGATGGTACTGAATGCCTCCAGAAATGCCAGTTATAACGAAGTGGTAGGGGTTTTAGACCTGCTGCGACAGGTGGGCGGCGATCGCGTGGCTTTAGCGACTCTATCGGGGGAGGCTAACAATCCCACCCTGGAAAATAGCAATCCTTTGCCCAATTTGCCGACTAATCCCACCTCACCCGGTTTACCCAATCCTCTGGGCAGAAATTAACTAGGAATGGATGCGATAGGTGAGTAATTGCTCTTCGAGAGCAGCAATACGATTGTAAGCCGCCGTCAATTGTGCCGTCAATCGGCGAATTTGGATTTCATCGGCAAAAGAATTATCGCCATTGACAGCCGGGGCCTGTTTGCCACCGTGATCCCGGAGAATATCTTTATGATCGTAGAGGCTATTATCGGATAACTCGGAAAAACCGACCATGTCCAGGGATTCTCGCAGGGAATGACTCGATTTATCCTTGGCTAGGATAGCAATTTGCTGGCCGAGGCTTTCGACAATATCCTGTAGACGATCGACTTTCCGATCAAGACTGATAATCTGTTGTTGTAGTCCATTCATGTAATTACCTAGGGATTAAGGAGGTTTCCCCTCTATGCTAGGCTCTAGAAGAGATGGACTATAACAATTTATGATTGATTTAACGATCCCTTTACTGCCCTTAACTAATCTTAATATATTGCCAGAGTCAACCGGCTGCACCCGATAGTACTTCTATTAGAAATTAAGGTAAGCTGTTGAGCAGTAAGCCTCGATTTTAAGGAGCTAATTATGTTTAAAAATTGGTCTTTCGACGATTGGATGAATCATATTCTTTTTCTGGCTACAATTGTGGCTTTGCTGACGATTTGGCTGGGTAGATAAATAAAAACTATTTTTCTTTCCTTGCTTTACCGAAAATTTGGGTTTCAGGTTCCCCGTCCATTTCACGGCAGGGAGTGTCAAAATAAGAAACAAAACCCTCAGCGATCGATATGACTGACTCAAGCCCAAAAATTTGTATTCTCGGTGGTGGTTTTGGTGGACTCTATACTGCTTTACGTTTGAGTCAATTGCCTTGGACCGATCAACACACCCCCCAAATTACCTTAATTGATAAAAACGATCGCTTTTTATTTTCTCCCCTTCTCTACGAATTAGTCACCTCAGAACTGCAATCCTGGGAAATAGCTCCCCCTTTCAGCGAATTGCTCGCTAATACCCCCGTTGACTTCCAACAGGGAACCGTCACGGCGATCGATGTTAATAATCATAAAATAACCCTTGACAATCAAAACGATATATGCTATGAACGCCTCGTGATCGCCCTCGGTGGTCAATCTTCCCTTGACTTCCTACCCGGGGCCAGAACCCACGCTATCCCCTTTCGTAGTCTAGAGGATGCCTATCGTCTTCGGGATCGACTCAAAACCCTAGAACAATCCGATCGCGATAAAATCCGGGTCGCCATTATCGGGGGCGGTTATAGCGGCGTAGAATTAGCCTGTAAGCTGGCTGATCGCCTCGGAGAAAGGGGAAGAATTCGTCTGATCGAAAGAAATAGCGATATACTTGGCCCTTCAAACCAATTTAACCGCGACACCGCCAAAAAAGCCCTAGAAAAACGTCTAGTTTGGTTAGACCTAGAAACCACCGTCGCCGACATCCAAGCGGATCGCCTCTCCCTTGACTACAAAGGACAGATCGACAATATCCCCGTTGATCTAATTCTCTGGACCGTTAGTCCGATCGCCTCCCCACTGCTCGCTAATTTGCCCATAGCACATAATGAGCGCAAATTACTAAAAGTTAATCAATATTTACAAACTGTCGAAAACCCCAGCATCTACGCGATCGGCGATGCGGCCGATGGTCGCGACCAAGAGGATAAACCATACGCTGCCACGGCCCAAGTGGCCCTTCAACAGTCCGACTACTGCGCTTGGAATATTTGGGCGAGTTTCCACGATAAACCGGCTTTGCCCTTCCGTTATCAACCTTTAGGCGAAATGTTGACCCTCGGAGTCGATGAAGCTACCATTAGCGGTTTAGGACTAGAATTAGCCGGTCCCCTTGCCCATCTTACCCGTCGCTTAGTCTATCTCTACCGTCTGCCCACCCTTAACCATCAAATCGCCGTAGCATTCAACTGGATTACCCAACCGCTTTTATCCCTCATTTCTGAGTAACAGTTGCAGGGACAGAGGATAATTAAAGTGACTTTTTTTACTCTAGTTACTTGTCCCTTCGATTGCTATATTGACTGTATCAATTACCCTCCTAATTTACAAAACAATTATGAGCATTAAAAGCCGGCTGAAAAATTTGATTCATGAATTGAGTCTTGAGACTTACAAGAAAGTTTCCCCCGATTCCTTCCCTGCTGGTTGGGATGTGGCCTCAGATATAGAAAGAATTTGTCATCACCAGCAACCAAAGATTATTTTTGATGTCGGGGCTAATATTGGACAAACAGGTAGTTACTTTCATCAAAAATTTCCTCAAGCTGATATTCTTTGTTTCGAGCCAATCAAGGAAACTTTTACCCAATTATCTCAAAAATTTGCTAATAATCAGCGAATTCGCTGTTTTCCTATCGCTTTAGGCGAGCAACCTTCAGAAAAAACAATTATCTTAAACTCTAATTCTCAACAAAACTCTCTCACCGAGGCCTTAAACCGGCCTATAGACGAGAATCAAGGCCAATCCACCGACAAAACAGAAGCAATTACAATTGATAGCTTAGATAATTTTTGTCAAGCTCAGGGGATAGATAGGATAGACCTGCTTAAAATGGACACAGAGGGTTATGAGCTACAGGTTTTAGCTGGAGCAACCAATTTTCTAGAAGAAAGAAAAATTGCCATGATTCTTTCAGAAGTTGGGTTTCGTCCCTCCGATTTTCGCCATACATTTTTTACAAAAATTTACGACCAATTGTATCAAAAAGGCTTTCGTTTTAATGGTCTATACGATTTATCCTATTGGTCTCCCTATCCCTATGAAGGACTAATTTACTGTAACGCTTTATTCGTCAATGCCAATCTGATCAAAAATCGCTTTTACTAAAAATCTGGCCAAGAACAAAGATATTCCTCCACTAATAAACTATCTCGATCGGTCAATTCCTGACCATCGAGACGATTTAAAAGCATTACTGCACCAAATAACCGATTATTAACCCTAATTGGCACAGCTAAAGCCGTTTTTATCCCCAAAGCCACCGCTATATCCTGACGAATGCGATTATCTCCGAGAGTTTGTCCCACCACCACCGGACAACTATCCCGGTAAACCACCGTACACAATCCCGACGTGGCAATATCACCCCTTTTGCCCACAATTGCCCCGGTGTTTTTACCCGCACCCGCGCGATAATAAATACTATCACCGTCAAATTCGGCAATGATAACCGTTTCTGTTGGAATTAAACCTAAAATTTCTTCAGCAATGCGATCGAGATTAGTTAATTTTTCCATAATGGTTTAGGGGTTGAGGAAATGGGGTGTTATACTCAAAAAAACAGCAATTCATTAACTTTAGTCTATAGTTTGTGAACTCAAATGAAAGATAACACCCCCAGAGTAACAAGTCTCAAATCTTATCTTCAGCATTTGCCTCAAGATGCGTCGGAAGCGATCGTTAGCACCAACTTTGCACGTTACCTGATATCATATTTAGGATTTTCAACCACGGAGATAATCCCACAGTACGACACGGGAGGCGGTGGGATTACCGACTTTGCCACTCGGAGAAACCTAGCAAACGATATTTTTTTGCAGACAAAGAGTAATCCTTTTCTGCTGATAGAGTTAAAGGGTAGAGATATTAACCTAACTGAAAATAGTCCAAGTTATAAGGCAACTGTCAATCAGTTAAAGCGTCAGTTATTAGGGACTAAGTGTCAAGCATCCCAATGGGGAATTATCAATAATAGTTCACACATCCAGTTATTTAGAAAACATGGTAAAACCATTTTTCCTGCCACTACTTGCATAGAGCTAACCCCTGAGAACATTGATGAGACTGTAGCTCTGATCAAGACAAAAATTGACAAGACTCCCAAAGCATTAACGGTTACTGTTTACAATAATAAAGGCGGTATAGGCAAAACCACCACAACCGTAAATCTTGCCGCTTTCCTTGCCTTTTTAGGTAAAAAAGTTCTAGTTTTAGACTTTGATTTTAATCAACGAGATTTAACTAAATCTATCCTAAATATCGAACCAGAAGATGGCCTACTAGAAAAGACTTTAACTGACCGCAATATTGAACTAAAATCAGTGATTCGTCCCTATACTTTTAAGAATTCAAAACTACAAATTACCTTCGATGTTGTTCCTGCTGAGCCTAAAATGGCAGAGTATCCGGAATTGGAGTATAATGCTAAAATGACAATATCCACTCTCCATAGAAAATTAGACTTAGCTAGATATGAATATGATTACATTTTTATAGATGCAGCTCCCAATTGGCGATTTACTAGCCGGCTGGCTGTTTATGCTGCCGATGTTGTCCTCTTACCGACAAAACATAACAATTCATTCTCCCTTCATAATGCAGCCACTGCCATCAAGGAGTTTCTGCCGCAAATGCAAAAATTAAAAAAAGATGGGACTCCCATAGCCTTACCAATTTTTTTCAACGGTGAGAAGATTACTCAACCACAGTTAGAGCTTGCCCAAAAAGAAATTAATCAAATACTAAAAAATGACAAAACCCTTTTACCCTATTTTTATCCCAGATACACTAATGCCAAAAAAGATTTACATATTCATCACCTGCCAGAATACGCTATTATAGCCAGTGCTGCTTTTGAGCGCGTGCCAGCCGTTTATAAAAATCGTTCCGCTCATGACTACTACAAAGACTTAGCAAAGGAGTATTTTTTACAATGATGGAATATACCGATATTGGTACTTTGAAGTATCTCTACTTAGATGAAATAGAAATTACCAATGGGACCGATGCTGATAGTTTTTTAATTGAAGTTGCTGCCAAACTATTACAGCAGACAGGTGGACGCAATTGGCTGCCTGTAATCGTCAAAGAATTATCAGAGGATCGCTATGAAGTTATCGGCAACTCATTTGTTTATGCTGTGGCTGTCCAGAGTTTTGGCAAGAGAAGAAACCCCAAAACTAAATCTGTCAACAGCTTCAAGAGAAGAAATTAAATCTGCTTTACAGTTCTTGATTGAACAACCGAATAGCCCCCTAAAAACAGTTAAATTAGCTACTGCTACTGCTAGGATTGATGAGGCTCCCCGTCAATTCTGGAAGAGTTTAGATTCAATTGTTGCCCTCAAGTGTGGAATTACAAAAGGGAAGGGATTAGATTTACTCAAAACTGTCTTTTATCTCACTCCTGAATCTCAACAAGATGCAGTGATTGAGGAGTTTTCAGAAGAAACTCTCAAACTCAAGACTGTTTCCGAATTAAAGACTCTAGCCAAAGAAAAGGGAATCGTTGGTTTAAGCAAGATGAAGAAAGCAGAGCTAGTCAGAATATTAGCGCAATAAGAAAAAGGAGTATGAATTATGAATTATGAATTATGAATTATGAATTATCAATTGCTAGAAGATATTGAAAGTGAATTAAAATGGCAGCAAAGCCTTTCTAACGAAGATATGGAATTGGGAGCTTTTTCAACGTGAACCACTATCGAGTCATCCCGGGCTTGAGCATTGATTATGCTTGTGGAGTCCATCTGTTATCATCTTGGGTAGTTCTCTAAGGATTTAGTCCCTTTGACATCCTCGCCGCCGTAAAACGGACGGCGATTCCCAAACCTCACGATTTGGGTTTCTGCTTCTTTCCCGAAGGATTTTTCGCACCTGCCGCCCCAGTTTTACTCTGTTCTGGTCTTATGGTCGCTCTACAGACTGACACCGCAAGCCCTGCGGCCAAAATATTTTTACTGGCGTTAATATCTCGGTCATGGTGTGTCCCACAGTCTGGACAATCCCATTCTCGAACATTTAACGGCATTTTCTCGGCAATATACCCGCAATTACTACACCTTTTAGAGCTAGGAAACCATCTATCTATTTCGATGTAATTTCTCCCATACCAACGGCATTTATAGGCTAATTGTCGGGTTATTTCTCCCCAGCTTACATCAGATATTGCCTGAGATAATTTAGGGTTTTTGACCATATTCTTGACGGCTAAATTCTCAACCACAATCGTTTGGTTTTCACGGACTAATTGAGTGGTTAGCTTGTGTAAATGGTCTTTTCTGTTATCAGTAATTTGAGCGTGAATCTTGGCTACTTTGATTTTTGCCTTTTCTCGATTCTTTGAGCCTTTCTGTTTT
>NZ_JAJTDH010000007.1:0-117695 GCF_021300285.1 Microcystis sp. 49638_E5
TTAAATGTTCGAGAGTGGGATTGTCCAGACTGTGGGACACACCATGACCGAGATATTAACGCTAGTAAAAATATTTTGGCCGCAGGGCTTGCGGTGTCAGTCTGTAGAGCGACCATAAGACCAGAACAGAGTAAAACTGGGGCGGCAGGTGCGGAACCCCGAATGGGAAAGAAGCAGAAACCTAAATCGTGAGGTTTGGGAATCGCCGTCCGTTTACGGCGGTGAGGATGTCAACAGAAAATATAGCAGTTAGCCGTCTATTAGATATTTTAGTACAAATGCTCGGACTTCTTCTCCGCAGCTCCCTGTTCTGGTGTAGTCTTAACGAGTAATTGACCGCCTTTATCCTCAAGATGAAGTGTAACCTAATTTTGATATCGACGGCCGGCGACCGACTCCCCAAAAGGAAAACTTTCTACCTCACCATTAGGATAACTACTTATGTATGAATAATATTATTGACCATGATCGTTTATTTAAGGAATTAATTTCGACTTTTTTTGTTGAATTTATTCAGTTGTTTTTCCCCGCGGTTATTAATTATTTAGAGCCTAATCAGATCACATTTTTAGACAAAGAAGTCTTTACCGATGTCACGGAAGGAGAAAAGTATGAAAGTGATTTAGTCGCCCAAGTTCAATTTCGGGGACAATCATCATTTTTCTTAATTCATCTAGAAGCACAGTCTAGCTCTCAACCGGAATTTAATCGGCGAATGTTTAATTATTTCGCTCGTCTGCATCAAAAATTTGCCTTACCAGTTTATCCGATTGTCATATTTTCCTATGAGCGTCCACAAAAAGAAGCAATTCGTCAATACAAAATTGATTTTCCTGACTTAAAAGTGTTAGAATTTAACTATCAAGTTGTCCAGTTAAATCGCTTGCATTGGCGAGATTTTCTCAATCAAGCTAATCCCGTCGCCGCCGCTTTGATGGCCAAGATGAAAATTGCCCCTCGGGATAGGGCAAAAGTTAAGGCACAATGTCTAAGATTATTGGTAACATTAAGATTAGATGCCGCTAGAATGCAATTGATTTCAGGTTTTGTCGATACCTATCTCAATCTCAACTCGTCCGAGGAGATAGAATTTCAACAGGAGATTAGCACATTTATTCAACCCGAACAGGAGGGAGTTATGCAGATTACCACCAGTTGGATGCGTCGCGGTTTAGAACAGGGTTTAGAACAGGGTTTAGAACAGGGTTTAGAACAGGGTTTAGAACAGGGTTTAGCAAGAGAAAGAAATCTAATTGTCCGTCTGATTAAACGTAAGTTAGGAGCTATTGATGTGGATATAGAGAGTCGGATTATGACCTTGAATATTGATGATCTGGAACGAGCGGGGGAAGCTTTATTTGATTTTTCGACAGTGGAGGATTTAACTAATTGGTTAAATGTTTTAGATGCTTAGTATTTTTCTTTTAAACTTCAGAGAAGGCCAGGTATGGGTATGAGTATAAGCTTTGAAAATGCTATCCAACAAACTCAAGATTTACTAACTCAAATTGAGTTTTTAGATGCCAACACAATCACTCAAAAACTTACTGAGTTAGTCTCGACAGAAAATGGAGCCAGAGGATTTTTTGTCACTTACTTAACCAGCGATTTATCCTATACGGAATATCCTAGTTTAGAAGTAATCACTGCTTTAAAAACTTCCCCGATATTAGTGAATGAATTATTAGTCAAAAATCTGGCTATGTCCACGGCAATGGTTATCTATCATCGCAAGCAAGGAGATGAAGAAAACGCCCGAGGTTCTGAGAGAGTCCAGGAAAAAACTGGTCAACTAATTAAGCAGTTATTATCGCCAGAACTGGGGGAAAAATTACAACAATTAGCCACCAGTTTAAACAGGGAACAAGGAGAATATCAAGCCTTTCTAGAGCGCTGGGGATATGACGATTGCCAACGTCAAGCGATCGCAGAAATTATTCAACCTTTTCTTCAGTAACTAGGGTTTGCTGGAAAAGTTGGTTGTTGGGAGCAGGGTGTAGGGTGCGGGGTGTAGGGTGTGGGGTTTTGCCCATTCCGATCAATACAGGGTCCGGCACTTTTGGATGGCCAAAAAGTCTAAAAGTCTTATCCAACAAGCTTTTTGGATTTATTCAGCCGGAGTTCGGTATTTCTTAGTCAACTTCCGGGAGGTAAAACCCCAAGCCGATGATGGGATTTGAACCCACGACCAATTGATTACGAATCAACTACTCTACCACTGAGCTACATCGGCACATTGCCAATTCCCGATTATATCACGGACAATAGATACACAGCTAGAAAAATTTTTTTATGAGCAAATCCACTCGACTCGATCCCCAAAAATACGCCCGCTTGAAAGAGGAAGCGGCTAATCCCTACCGAGGTCTGCGGCAGTTTATCTATCTCGGTTTAGGTGCTTCTGGTTTTATTGGTGCGGTGGTTTTTCTAGCCCAATTAGCGGCAGGTAGGGACGTAGCCACCGCCTTACCCAATTTTGCCCTACAAATCGGGGTGGTGGCCCTGATGATTTGGTTATTTCGTCGGGAGAAAAAAGCTGGCGGTTGAGGGAGTAGCGGCCGATGGCCAAAACAGTCTCTTCTCCCGGAGAATAAAAGTTAACATTAACTCTAGTCTTTTCGTGTTATGATCGGAGGGAGAGTCAAGATTAGTGTTCAAGTTCGTTTTCAGTATTAATTCGGTAAGTCTTTTACTTTAGTATTGTTCGGCTTCTCCCTGAATTTTGTGTCTCCACACCGTTTCGAGTATTGATCGAGGATTCAAGTATTATGTCTATTTTTGTTGGTAATCTCTCTTACGAGATTTCCCAAGAAGATCTGGTCGACGTCTTTGCAGAGTACGGCAAGGTTAAAAGGGTTCATATTCCCGTGGATCGCGATACACAGCGCAAACGCGGTTTCGCCTTCGTGGAAATGGAAAGTAAAGCCGAGGAAGCCGCTGCGATTGAGGCACTGGATGGTGCTGACTGGATGGGACGAGCAATTAAAGTTAACCAGGCCCGCGAGCGTGAAGAGCGCACAGAGCGTGCGCCCTTCAATGGTGGTGGTGGTGACAGAAAAAAACGCTATTAAGCTTTTTTTGTGAATAATTGTCGGAGGGTGAACAGGGTTCACCCTTTTTTTATCGGCAATTGCGATCGCAGATACGCTCAAAACCAATAGAAATCTAAATGTCTGAGTCTCTCCAAAAGGTAACAAGTAAACTATAAAGGATATCGTCATCAGAATCTGATCGGCGATCGACTCCCGAATATATGGACAACAAAAACCGATGGAGACAACCTACACCCTAGCTGATGGGACTGAAGCACTTCAATGCCCCACTTTAGTCGAAGATGATCGCACGGGCATGAGTCCCGAAACCCTAAAACGGGCTTTTCTGGACAATCTGTTTTATTTGCAAGGGGTTAACCGCACTAATGCCAGTCCCTACAATTACTATGTCGCCCTTGCCTACACCGTTCGCGATCGCCTCCTGCGTCGTTTTCTGAAATCCACCGACACCTACAAACAAGAAAAAGTTAAACTCGTCTGCTATTTCTCCGCCGAATTTCTCATGGGGCGGTATTTAGGCAATAATCTCGCTAATTTGGGTATTTACGACCTAATCAAAGAGACGATCGAGGAATTAGGTCTTGATTTTGAGGAAATTATCGAACAGGAACCGGATCCCGGCCTCGGAAACGGCGGTTTAGGGCGTTTAGCGGCTTGTTTCCTCGATTCCCTCGCTTCCCTAGAAATTCCCGCTATCGGTTACGGTATCCGCTACGAATTTGGCATTTTCCATCAAATGATCCAAGACGGTTGGCAGGTGGAAATCCCCGATAACTGGTTACGCTTCGGCAATCCTTGGGAATTACCCCGTCCCGATGAAAGTGTGGAAGTAAAACTGGGTGGCCGGACGGAAATCTATCACGATGATAAGGGACAGGAACGGGTACAATGGCTGCCGGAACGTCGGGTTTTAGCCATTCCCCACGATACCCCCGTCCCGGGTTACAAAACCAACACGGTTAACGCTTTGCGTCTCTGGAAGGCAGAAGCGAGTGAATCGTTTAATTTTGAGGCTTTTAACGCCGGGTTATACGATCAATCCGTGGCCGAAAAAATGGACGCGGAAACCATTTCTAAAGTCCTTTATCCCAACGATAATACCCCCGCCGGTCGCGAATTACGTCTCGCCCAACAATACTTTTTTGTGGCCGCTTCCCTGCAAGATTTAATTCGCATTCACCTAAAAAGCCACAAAAATCTGCAAAACTTCCACGAAACCGCCGCTATTCAACTAAACGATACTCACCCCGCCATTGCGATCGCTGAGTTAATGCGTTTGTTAGTGGATGAAAACGGCTTAGAATGGTCAAAAGCTTGGACAATTACCCAAAAAACCTTCGCTTATACCAATCATACCCTATTGCCGGAAGCCCTAGAACGTTGGTCGGCGGATCTGATCGGGAAATTGCTGCCCCGACATCTAGAAATTATCTACCTGATCAATCACTTTTTCCTCGACGATGTGCGGACTTGGTTTCCCGATAACGAGGAGTTATTGGGCAAATTGTCGATAGTTGAAGAAGCTGGTTGGGGTAATAAACAAATTCGCATGGCTAATTTAGCCTGTGTGGGTAGTCACTCGATTAATGGAGTCGCTGCCTTACACACCGAGTTACTGCAAAAAGACACCCTGAAAGAGTTTGCCATGCTCTGGCCGGAAAAATTCTACAATAAAACCAATGGTGTCACCCCGCGCCGGTGGATTTTATTGAGCAATCCCCAATTATCGGCACTATTTACCGAAAAAATCGGCGATAATTGGTTAAAAGACCTGAAGGAATTGCGAAAACTGGAACAATACCTTGATGATCCCGAATTTCGTCAGCGTTGGTATGAAATTAAACAGGCGAATAAGGCCGATTTAGCGGCTCATATGCTGAAAACCCGCAATATCGAGGTGGATGTTAATTCGATTTTCGATGTGCAGGTAAAACGGATTCACGAATACAAACGCCAACATCTGGCAGTTCTGCACATTATCGCCCTTTATAATCGCATTAAACAGAACCCTCAGATCGATATCGTGCCGCGCACTTTTATCTTTGGTGGTAAGGCAGCCCCCGGCTACTTTATGGCGAAGTTAATTATTAAGTTAACTAATGCTGTGGCTGAAATTGTGAATAAGGATCCTGATGTCAGAGGTCGTTTAAAAGTGGTTTTCCTGCCTAACTTTAACGTTTCTTTGGGTCAACGCATCTATCCGGCGGCGGATCTTTCCGAACAGATTTCTACGGCGGGTAAGGAAGCTTCCGGAACCGGTAATATGAAGTTTGCCATGAATGGCTCCCTCACCATCGGGACTCTGGACGGCGCTAATATCGAAATTCGCGAGGAAGCAGGGGCAGAAAATTTCTTCCTTTTTGGCTTGACAGCAGAAGAAGTTTATGCTAAGAAAGCCCACGGTTATGAACCGATGAGCTATTACAAAAATAATCGCGAATTGAAGGGAGTGATCGATCGAATTAAGAGTGGTTATTTTAGCCATGGTGACCAGGAATTATTCAGGCCGATCGTTGATTCTCTCCTCTACGATGACCAGTATATGCTTTTAGCTGATTATCAATCCTACGCTGATTGTCAGGAACAGGTAAGTGAAGCTTATCGCGATCGGGACAAGTGGACGCGGATGTCGATTCTCAACTCGGTTCGTATGGCGAAATTCTCTAGCGATCGCACGATATGGGAATATTGTCAAGAGATTTGGAAAGTTAATCCAGTCAAGATTAGTTTAGAGGATTAAAAAACTCGGTCAAGTTCGGGTTTAGTCCTTGACTAGCCCGAATTCTGGAACCGTAGCCCCCAAAAATGCTTGATGAAAACGTCTAAACTATGATTTTTATGATTGTTTGATGGACTAGGATTTTAAGTTTTATACACTTCAATTATTTCTAGTTATAGTTAGGTTTTCTTTTCGGCTTGTGAACTCTTTTAAACTGTAAACTGATATTTCCAAAATTAAGCAATAATCCAATATCTAACCCATAAGCTTCGAGATAATTGATAGCTTGTGCTAAGTGAACGTCTTCAAGTTGAATAACGGCTTTTAATTCTACCATCACTTTACCTTCAACAAAAAAGTCAACTCGTCTTGTACCTATTTGATCATCTTTATAAAAGATCGGCATTTCGTGTTCTCTCGAAAAAGATAATCCCTGTAGGTTCATTTCTTTTGCCAAAGCACGTTGATAAATTACTTCTTGAAAACCATTTCCTAAGATACGGTGAACTTCCATTGCACAACCAATAATTTTACCTGTTAGTTCACTTTCAGGGTATTGGGGATTAATAAAAGTCATGGCTAGGATTTAGATGATGAAGTGAGGATTTTGATTAGATTGTCTTTGATAATTCAATGTCAAAACTATGATTAGAATGATTTAATGAGCGACTATAATTAGGTTATCTTTGACAATCATGAGTATTTATGGCTCTTCGTTACTTGGTATGGTTCGATAGGGGAGCATAAATCGACTAAATCCTTATCTGGCAAGAGACTTAATTGATTAGTTCGCTCTAGATCAAAAACAATTGACAAAAATCATGGGGTCGCTCTCTCGAAAAGAATCATAGTCCATCACACAATCACAAAAATCATAGTTAAGACGATGAATGAACAACGCGCCCAAGCTTATGTTAATTTAATTGAACAGTTGCTCACTTGTGCTAATGGTGAGGAACCCAATATCCTGCAAGCTAATCAGGAATTGATTGACCCCGAATTTTTGCAGATGATGGAAAACTATGCAACAGGGTTAGAATAATAAGGATACAATAACCATGCAGATTGATTTAACACAACACTTTGGGCAATATCTCAACCCTCAAGCGAGAAATATAGAAGAATATGAGGCGTTTTTAACTGTTGGGGACATTGACAACAGGCTAAGGTGTTGTTAGTATATCCAACATGAAGGCTACCGCGCTCATTCGTCGTCGCGTCATCTTGGCCCCAGACGCATTCGCAGAAGTCACTGTCTGGCGTGTTCCCCAACCAGTTCTGCCATCGGAGCATCCTTACAAATATCGTCTCGCTTACATAGTCAACGGCAAATGTGTGTTGCGATATGATAACGAACGCGGTAAAGGCGATCACCGTCATTTCGATGGTGTGGAGTCTCTTTATGCTTTCTCTTCGCCAGACCAATTGATGGCCGACTTCAACTCTGACATTTTGAGGTGGAATTATGAACACGGTCGTTCTTGAAGTTCGCTCCTTGACTGACACCCTTGCCGATGCCGTTCAAGCGATGAAAACTGGTCGAGCAGAAAAAGAAGTTCGTATCAGTTTTGCTACCCCCGAACTTCTCTGGAAAGTTCTGACTGCCAAGCGGTGGGAACTCCTCAAAGCTATGTGCGGTGCTGGCCCCATTTCTATCCGTGAGGCGGCGAGGCGAGTCCATCGGGATGTTAAAGCAGTACATGGAGATATTACGGCACTTTTAAATGTCGGTATTCTGAGCCGTGTAGCAGATGGGAGCGTAGAGTTCCCGTTTGAAGCGATCAAGGTTGAATTCATGTTGCAAGCCGTTTGATCGCCGGATTAGTAGCGATCGCGAATAAAGAGGACACATGAACCAAAAGTATTATCATTCTCAAAGGTAAGTAGGGAGGCGTTAAAAGTTGTCAGACACCCCCCTTATCAAGGGGGGATTAAGGGGGGCAGGGGGGATCGAACCTAAAATCCATTTTTAATTTAATTATAACCAGCTATAAAATAGTGATAGTCGTGCCTATATTCCGATAATTATTAGGAGAATCATCAGATGTCAGTTACTATTGAACAAGATATTAAAGAAGTTTTAGGTGAAATTAATCAGAAACTAGAAAATATTAATAGTCGCCTCACTAATTTAGAGGTTGGACAAGCTAGATTAGAAGAAAAGGTCGATGCTTTAGACAAGGATATTGAGAGGGTGAAAGAAGATACCAAAGAATTGAAAGGCTCTCAAAAGGCCCAGATTTGGACGTTAATCGGAATTTTGGGAACGGCTTTACTAGGAACGGTCATTCGCTACATTATTATTCCTTTTCCTCCTCAATCGTAAATATAATTATAACAATCACAGTACAGACAATGAATGAACAACGCGCCCAAGCATATATTAATTTAATTGAACAGTTGCTCGCTTGTGCCAATGGTGAGGAAGCCAACATCCTGCAAGCTAATCAGGAATTGATTGATCCCGAATTTTTGCAGGTGATGGAAAACTATACAACAAGGTTAGAAGAACAAGGAAATAATAATCCTGTTGCTTGGTTACGGAACATAGCGCAATAGTTGGGGCAGTTTCTCAACCCTCAAGCGAGAAGTATAGAGGAATATCAGGGGTTTTTATTAGAAGTATTACAAGCAAAAGCAGAGATTAATGATGGCCGTGCTATAATAACTGACAACGATTATTATTATAAAAATATGCAGTATAAAGTCAGTCTTAAGAAAACAGAAGAAGGATATGCTGTTTGGTGTCCCGGTTTACCAGGCTGTGCTTCTCAAGGTACAACAAAAGAAGAAGCTCTCAATAATATTCAAGATGCTATTGTGTCTTATTTAGAAGTTGCCGAGGAATTGAATCAAGGTGTAGAATCTTGTTATGTGGAAGTTGAATTAAATCATGCCTAGTCTTCCCGGAATTAATCATCAACGAGCCATTAAAGCCTTTGAAAAAGCAGGATTTAGGATTGTTCGACAGGGTAAACATATTACAATGACTGATGGAGAGCATATCTTAACAATTCCCAGAGCTAATCCAATTAATGCTTATACAATGGGAACAATTATTAAAGGTGCCGGAATGTCTATTGAAGAATTTAAAAAACTTTTGTAAAAGCATCGGATTAAGGTTATGGACGAAAAACGCCCCCAAGCATATATTAATTTAATTGAACAGTTGCTCATTTGTGCTGATGATGAGGAGCGAACTAATATTCTGCAAGCTAATATGGAATTGATTGACCCTCAATTTTTGCAGATGATGGAAAACTATGCAACAGGGTTAGAATAATAACAGCAATTCTCATTTTAAGGTTTCATGACATTAAAACCCCTGCACCTAGAGGGGTTAATAATTCTTAACGAATCTCTAGATCGCTGAAACAACGCAAAATCGTTTCAAAATGAGAATTGCTGGAATAATAAGGATACAATAATAACCATGCAGATTGATTTAACACAAAACTTTGGGCAATATCTCAATCCTCAAGCGAGAAATATAGAAGAATATGAGGTGTTTTTAACTGTTGGGGACATTGACAATAGGCTAAGGTGTTGTTAGCATATCCAACATGAAGGCTACCGCGATCATTTGTCGTCGCGTCATCTTGGCCCCAGACGCATTCGCAGAAGTCCCTGTCTGGCCTGTTCCCCAACCAGTTCTGCCATTGGAGCATCCTTACGTCATATACTTAAAAGTAGGATAAGAAATTGTTTAGAGAGTGATCCAAAACTTTAAAGATAAAGAAGCTCAAAAAGTTTTTGAACGTAAACATTCGCGTAAATTGCCATTAGATATCCAACAAGTGGCATTGCGAAAATTGCGGATGCTTAATCGTGCGGAAACCCTGCAAGATCTTCGTGTCCCACCAGCAAATCGATTGGAACGTCTGGTTGGTGACAGGGAAGGTCAATATAGCATTCGGGTTAACGATCAATGGCGAATTTGCTTTGTCTGGCAAAACGGTGATGCTCTAGACGTAGAAATCGTTGATTATCATTGAGGTAAAATAATGAATGAAGATAAACTAATGCCAATTCATCCCGGTGAGGTTCTTTTAGAGGAATTTATCAAGCCAATGAACCTTAGTCAGAATCAAATAGCTCTGGCTCTTGGAGTTCCTGAACAATGTATTAACGAAATCGTTCACGGAAAGCGGTGTATCACGGCGGATATAGCTCTTCGGTTAGCTCGTTATTTTGATATGTCACCGCGATTTTGGCTGGGATTACAAATGGATTACGATCTGGACGTTGTTGAAGATGAAATAGGAGATCAATTGGACAAAGAAGTTGCTGTAATGACAGTTATTTGTGCAGAAAAGTAATTTGTTTGATATGTTCTAAGGCAGAAACTTGGAATATATCAAACAAATTTGGCAGCGACCCCCCTTGACAATCACGAATATTTATTGTATCACGTTAAATCATAAGGTTGGTCTCTCTCAAAAAAAATCAAAGTCCATCACATAATCACATCAATCACAGTACAGACAATGATGGAAGACTATGCAACAGGGTTAGAAGAACAAAGAAATAATACTCCTGTTGCTTGGTTACGGGATATAAAGTATAGAATCTTGTTATGTAGAAGTCTAAAGCATGATCTATATGATTATTTAATTGACTGTCATTCTAGCCTGACCTATAATCATGGAAAGCTCAATCAGGAAAGTGAAAATGAGACAGGTACTTACAGCGAGAATTTTTCAAGAAGATAATTGGTTTGTTGCCCAATGTTTAGAGGTTGATGTTGCTAGTCAAGGGGAAACAGAAACCGAGGCGTTAAACAATCTGCAAGAGGCTTTAGAATTACATTTTGAACCGCCTTGTGCAACAGTTATTCCCCGATTACAGAAGATAGAGGTAGAAATCAATGCCGCTTAAGCCTTTATCTTATCGTGAGATTAAACGCAAGTTGGAAGCGGCAGGGTTTGAAGTTATTAGTCAAAAGGGGAGTCATGTTAAGTTTGCCAAGTATACTCCCGAAGGAAAAATGACAACGATTGTTCCCTGTTATAAGGAGGTAACAATCGGTACAATTAGCAGTATTTTAAGGCAAGCGGGATTAAGAGTTGATGAGTTTGAGCGTTTATAGTTAATATCCTCTATAGCATTCTGTGTCATAATCGCCCTATATCAAGGGGACTCATCCTATCATAGAGTCATCCGCCAAAAAACATCATAGTCCCTCATTCAATCATTTTAATTACAGTACAGACAATGAATGAACAACGCGCCCAAGCATATATTAATTTAATAGAACAGTTGCTTGCTTGTACTGATGATGAGGAACTCAATAATATTCTACAAGCAAATCAGGAATTAATTGATCCCCAATTTTTGCAGGTGATGGAAAACTATGCAACAAGCTTAGAAGAACAAGGAAATAATAATCATGCGGCTTGGTTACGGGATATGGCGCAACAGTTGGGGCAGTTTCTCAACCCTCAAGGGGGAACTATAGAGGAATATCAGGCGTTTTTATCAGAAGTATTACAAGCAGAATATGAGAGTAATGATCCTGCGGTGGTTTATCCTATCCTACAACGCCGTCAACATCTGTTAGATAATACTTTTGCCCAACTGTTGCAACAATTCGCTAAATATTTGTTTTCTGAAGGGAAGGCAGAAGAAGTAGCAGGGATTGCCGGGGTTATTGAATATTTATGTATTCATATTCAACAGTTTCCCTTGGGAAGTCGGGCTAATAATCTGGAAATTGCTATTACAGGCTATTACATAGTTTTAGAAGTATTAACCCGTGATACCTTTCCTTATGAATGGGCAAGGTTACAGAATAATCTGGGGAACGCTTATCTAGATCGCATTAGAGGGGAAAGGGCAGATAATTTAGAGTTAACGATCACAGCTTATAACCTGTCTTTAGAAGTATTAACCCGTGATGCTTTTCCTTATGAATGGGCAATGACACAAAATAATCTGGGGACTGCTTATAATCATCGCATTCTTGGAGAAAGGACAAATAATCTGGAGTTAGCTATTGCAGCTTATAACCTGTCTTTAGAAGTATTAACCCGTGATGCTTTTCCTTATGAATGGGCAGTGACACAAAATAATCTGGGGACTGCTTATAATGATCGCATTCTTGGGGAAAGGACAGATAATCTGGAGTTAGCTATTGCAGCTTATAACCTCTCTTTAGAAGTAAGAACCTGTGATGCTTTTCCTTATGAATGGGCAATGACACAAAATAATCTGGGGACTGCTTATAATGATCGCATTCTTGGGGAAAGGGGACTAAATCTAGAGTTAGCCATCGCAGCTTATAACCTGTCTTTAGAAGTCTATACCCGTGATAGCTTTCCTGAAAATTGGGCAAAGTTACAAGATAATCTGGGGAATGCTTATCGAAAGCGCATCAGAGGGGAAAAAGCAGATAATCTAGAGTTAGCTATTGTGGCTTATAACCTGTCTTTAGAAGTATTAACCCGTGATGCTTTTCCTTATGAATGGGCAGGAACACAAAATAATCTGGGGAGTGCTTACCTAGATCGCATTAAAGAGAAAAAAGCAGATAATCTAGAGTTAGCTATTGTGGCTTTTAATCTATCTTTAGAAGTATATACCCGTGAAGCTTTTCCTGAAGATTGGGCAAGGTCACAAAATAATCTGGGGAATGCTTATTGTGATCGCATCAGAGGGGAAAGGGCTGATAATCTAGAGTTAGCTATTGTAGCTTATAACCTGTCTTTAGAAGTCTTAACCCGTGAAGCTTTTCCTGAATATTGGGCAAGAACACAAAATAATCTGGGGTATGCTTATACAAATCGCATTAGAGGGAAAAGGGAAGATAATCTAGAGTTAGCCATCGCAGCTTATAACCTTTCATTAGAAGTATATACCCGTGATGCTTTTCCTGAAGATTGGGCAAGGTCACAAAATAATCTGGGGACTGCTTATGATCAACGCATCAGAGAGGAAAGGGCAGATAATCTAGAGTTAGCTATCGCCGCTTATAACCTGTCTTTAGAAGTATATACCCGCGAAGCTTTTCCTGAATATTGGGCAAGGTCACAAAATAATCTGGGAGAAGCTTATAGAAATCGTATTCTTGAGGAAAGGGCAGATAATCTAGAGTTAGCTATTACAGCTTTTAACCTGTCTTTAGAAGTATATACTCGTGAAGCCTTTCCTGATAAATGGGCAATGACACAAAATAATCTGGGAGAAGCTTATGGAAATCGCATCAGAGGGGAAAGGGCAGATAATCTAGAGTTAGCTATTGTTGCTTATAACCTGTCATTAGAAGTATTAACCCCGACTGCTTTTCCTATAGACTGCTTAAGAACAGGACGAAACTTAGGAAAGACTGCTAACTCTATCGAAGACTGGGAAACCGCCATCAAAGGCTACAACTTAGCCATCGAAGCAGTAGAAAATACCCTACTCCAAGCCTTAAACCCTCAACGACAACAAGAAATTCTCTCCGATGCAATGGATGTTTATCATGGCATAGTTCAATCCTATCTCAACCTCGATCAACCAGATCGCGCCTTAGAATACGTTGAACGTAGCAAAACCCGCTATCTAGTCCAACTGCTTACCGATCGAGATATTTATCCTAAAGGTAATATCCCCCAAACGATTATTACCGAATTAGATCGCCTCCGTCGTGCCATTATTGGGGAAGAACAACAGTTAGCCATCCAAGAACAAACCCGCAATAGGGGAGTAATTTTAACCCCAGATCAACAAAAACAACCTATCTTAAATGACTATACTCACCTCAATAAATTAAAACAAGAATTAAATCAATTCATTGACCGTGAAATAACAAAAACAAAAATAGATGAGGATTTTATCTTAACTCAAACGGTTAAGCCTATTCCCTTTCAAGACATTCTATCTTTAACCGATGCTGAAACTTGTCTTTTGCAATGGTATATCACAAGTGAGAAAATACTCGCTTTTGTTGTATCTGCTGATGGAAATATTAACCTTTGGGAATCTTCAGAAGATGATCGAGATAAATTAACTGATTTAATTAATAATTATCTACAGCTTTACTACTCCCAAAATGGCCATCAAGAATGGATAAATCAACTTTCTGACCTCCTGCAAACCTTCTCAGATACCCTACATATTAATGATATTCTGGCACTTATTCCAAATACTTGTAAACGCTTAATTATTATTCCTTATTTGTTTCTGCATATTTTACCCCTTCATGCTTTACCTATTAATGACAATCAAATATTACAAGATAAATATGATGTTCAATATGCCCCTAGTTGTCAATTATTTAAAATTACTCAACAGCGTCAATTAAACGATTTAAACTCCCTTTTTGCCATTCAAAACCCCCAAAATAATCTACTTTTTACGGATTTAGAAGTAGAAATCATTAAAAATTTGTTTGTTCAAAGTGATATTTTAGCCAAACAAAACGCTACTGAAATCGCCATCAAAACTCATCAAAACTTCCCCTTAGCTAACTGTATCCATTTTTCTTGTCATGGTACATTTAACCGTAATAAACCCTTAGAATCTGCTTTAATTCTTACCAAAGAAAAAACAGATCAAGAAGATGGTTATTTAAGATTAGGAGAAATCTTTGAACTGAATTTTAAAAACTGTCGTCTTGTCATGCTTTCTGCTTGCGAAACTGGTTTAATTGATCTTAATTCTATTAGTGATGAATATATCGGTTTACCGAGTGGTTTTCTATTTGCAGGTAGTCCTAGCGTTGTTAGTAGTTTGTGGAAAGTAAATGATTTATCAACTGCATTTTTACTGATTAAATTTTATGAGACTTTACCCAAAAATCCCCAAAAAGGTGAAATTGCAGTTAGTCTTAAAAATGCTCAAAAATGGCTACAAACCTTAACCCTTGACCAATTTGAACAAGAATTAGAAAGATTTCAACTCCAATTAGATAAAATCATCAATCAACTGGGAGGAGGAAAACGCCCAATTTTTAACGAGTCTCTGAAACAAATTCGTCAACGTCAACCCTATCCCTTTAAAAATCCCTATTATTGGGCAGGTTTTATTGCTACAGGATTTTAATCTGTCTCCTTACAAAAAGCATCTAAACCAATATCTTCGACAACAAACAAAACGACGGGAACAACTAAAGTAACGGGAAACTGTAAACATCCTGCGACAATTCCAATCAGTTTAAAGACTTTTTTAGTTTTGGCTGAACAAATAAAAGGACGACATTTTGTCGCTAATTCATCTAAATCTAAGCTTTTATCTGGTTCTGTTCCAGTTTCGCGCATTCTCATTAAAATGATTGCGTCTTGTAAGTTTCCTTCACATTCTTCAATAACATCAAGCGCGGCTAAAGCGTCAGTATTATCCGCAAATTGAATACGGTACTGAGCAATTTTTTCCGGTGTTAACTGCGTTGTGTCTGACATAATACCATCCTTAAAGCTAAAACCAATTTTTTCCCATTATCTCACCTTATTAGCTCCTAATCCCACCAAATGCCGTGAGGAAAATCCCTCGCTTTAGCTTGTCCGCAACTTTATAATCGTCTCGTCGCTAAAGGTTTTGACTTTACCGATGACAAGTTAATCCGGTCAAAATTAGCTTAGAAGACTAAGAATAAGCGAATTTTTTGGGGTGAGAATTTACTTTTGTCAAAAATTATTACATATTCGCCAAAAAATACACTTTTTTGAGCAAATTAATGTACCCTAATTATACAAGGCGATCAATTATTTTGTCCCAGGAATTACGCGCTAAACTTATCTCCTGTTATCCCGAAAGTCAGGAAAAAGAGGAAGTCTTAATGAAGATGATTTCTGAAAGTTAATCAATTGAGGATGGGGAGAGGTTGCTAACGGTCAATATTGCCACCTGAATCGCTTTTTCGATAGCCTGTTGTTTGCTTTCTAAACTAATCCCTTCCTCTTTACTTCTTGCGGCAATCACAGCACAAACACAAGCGGCAGTAAATCCATAAACCCCCGCCATTTTAAATAAAGTTCCCGCTTCCATTTCATAATTGAGAATATTTAAACGTCGATATTCTTCCGTGATTCCCTCTAAGTGACGCTGAAGATAAGGGTTAGCAGAAGACAGGATTCTTTCCTGTCCTTCATAAAAACTATCCACAGAAGCGGTAATACCTACATGATAATTTACTCCCAAAAATTGAGCGGATTTGACTAGAGCAACTGTCAAAAAAGGATCCGCCACTGCGGGATATTCCGGAGGAGCAATATCATTAGCTGCACCTTGCCTACATAAAGCCGCTTGCGAGATAATAATATCACCGATTTTTATTCTATTTTGAATTGCGCCACAAGTACCGATACGAATAATAGTTTTAATTCCCACCTGTATTAATTCATTAACCACAATACTCAAAGATGGCGCACCCATGCCACTGGTAGCCAGAAGAATTGGGGTAGAATTATCTAGATAGCCAAGATAACTATTTAATCCGCGATAATCCGATAGTAAACGTGCATTTTGTAAATAAGTTTCAGCAATATAGCGTGAGCGTTCTGGTTCCCCCGATAATAGGGTGATAGTCGGTTTTGCCGTGCCTAAATCCTCACTGCTAAAGTTGAGATGATAGGGTTTTTGGTGAGATAAGTTATTGGACATTTAAATCAAATTAAGAGCAGTTACTTTGGTTAAATAGGCTTTTAGTTATTATAACAACTTTAGGTTTCAATTAAAATTAAATATTTAATTATTGACAAAAGAGAATCAAGCTTAAGGACGACTATTGATGTTAAGTTCTTGCACTAATTCCTGTACTGTGGTTGAGGGATTGGCATCAAAAGGATGTTTTTTGGCTTCATCTCTATCTTGAATAAGTTTTGCTGCATTAGTGATTGCTGTTGTCTGGTATGGCTTTAATTTTTCGTACATATCCTCTCGATTTTTTGCATATTTTTCTTTCTTGTTCTTGTTTAATAATTCACACTTTTTCATCTGGGTATTTAAAATTTTTGGGTATTCACTTCGGGATGTGGCGATATCCAGATATTGAAAGTGTAAAATAAACCAAATTTCAAAAGCTTCATTAGAATAGGCAATCTTGATATTTTTTTGTTTAGCCAGTCTTTCCGCTTGATTAAATTGCTCTTTAGAACAGTTATCTTTATCAAAAACACACCAGATTTGATCGAATGAGTCATCTTTTTTTAGATTATCTATAATCTTAATAGCTTTTTCGACTAAACTCAAGCTATTTTTACCTTCACCTTTCACCATAACTTCAATTTTCTTAGGAACAGTAAAAGCCTTAAAATAGTTAACTTCAGTTCTTTCTCCCTCGCAAATAATTAAAAATCTTTTTCTTGTTTCTCTAGTCTTAGTTTGGCGACGCAAATAATCGGAAGTATTCCTGTTGTTACTCATACTAATTACCAATAATTGTACTTAAATCACCAATAAAAGGTATTGCTCCATAACGACCTTGAATATAATCTTTTTCCAAGGTATTATTATTATTAATATCAGCAAATTCCACCAAAGAATATAAATCTGTTGCTCCTTGATGATTTTTTTCGGTAAACCAAATTTGATCCCTCCTTAAAAATTTATGACTAAGTAAATTAATATCGTGAGTAGTAAAAATAAGTTGAGCATTTTTGGGATTAGTTTTCTGAGAATTAAATAATTCGATTATATTTCTAGTCATTAGAGGATGAAGTCTGGCATCCAATTCATCAATTACTAAAACTTCCCCTCTTTGCAAAGTGTCTAAAATCGGTGCTGACAGAGCAAAAATCTTTTTAGTTCCATCAGATTCATGATTGTCCATATCAAAAATTTCTAACTCAATCATTTTACCTGTTGAGTCATACTTTGGATGATAGGTTTTTATGGTAGCGGACTTTATTTCACCGCTAGAGTCACTGATGATATTTCTGACAACATCCTGTAAATCTTGCGGGAAACTATCTAAGGAAATTTTTCTCGTTTCTGTTTCTAGGTTGAGATTGTCAATACTTAAATCTAATTTTTTAATTAACTTAGTCACATCATAAATCAAATCTTGTCTATCAGAAAGATACTCAAGCGTAATCTCTTTTAATAATTCCACATTTAACCCAGACACAACACCTAAGTGACTAAACCAAGAGACAATTTCCACCGCTAGAGAATTATTAAATTGAGCCGCTAGTGATAAAAACAGAGTATTTTTTTTTGTCAATCCTCTTAGTATATTACCTTGTTCAATATTTTTGCTATATTCTATTTTATCGCCTTGCCGATTAAAAATTTTAGTTTCACGACTTCTGGGTGTACAAAATAACCATTCGGAAACTACTCGCTTTTGAGTTACTTCAAATCCATATCTATAAGTTTTATTTTTTAGCTGAAAAACTATTTCAAAAAAGGATGGTTTATCAACAGTTTCGGTACTTAATCTAAAGGGTTCCACATCTATTTTGTCAGTGATTTGTAATTTTGCAGAATTCATGACAAACCGTCGCATAAAATTGAATGCCAGAATTAAATTACTCTTACCACTGGCATTTGCTCCATAAATAGCGGCACTTTTCAGTAAACTAATTTGTTGATTAACCTTAAAAACATTATTTTTATCAAGCTCATCATTACCACAGGCCTCCTCTGCAGCTACCATACTGAGAGTTACTACATCTTTAAAAGAGCGATAATTGCCGACACTAAATCCGATGAGCATTGCATATTAACCCTAACAGTCTCTAAGGAATAAAGGAGACGATACTTTTATTTTATGCACTTGTTGAGCATTTGAACAAGAATTGTCCTCAGAATCGGCAAACAATCACAGAAAAAAGGTAAGGAATTAATTTTCCTTACCTGATGATTGTAGCCTTTTGAAAACAAATTTACACTTTTGCTGACTCTTTAACTAACTTATCCCAACCCAATTCCTTGAGGTTATTGTTGCGACGCAGGGGACGAGTAGCTAATTCTAAAATATCTCGCGCATTGGTAAAACCATGGATTTGAGCAAAAGTAAATTCTACCGACCATTTAGTGTTAATTCCCCGCGCTTCTAAGGGATTTGCATGGGCCATTCCTGTAATCACTAAATCAGGTTTTAACTCGTAAATGCGCTGAATCTGATTGTAGTTATCAGGTTTTTCGATGATTTTCGGGATGGGAACACCCATATCATTACAGGTTTTTTCTAGTAATGCTAATTCGGCTGCTTGGTAGCGTTTATCCATGTAGGGAATACCGATTTCATCACAAGTCATCCCGCAACGAATTAGGAAACGTGCCAGAGAAATTTCTAGTAAATTATCCCCCATAAAGAAGACCGATTTACCGCGCACAAGTTGCAGATAATCCTCTAAACTTTCCCAAATTTTTGCCTCTCTTTCTTCTAATCCCTGCGGTTGTACTCCCAAAACAGAACAGATTTTTTCTATCCAAGCGCGGGTTCCATCCGGACCGATGGGAAAGGGTGCGCCAATTAATTTACACTTACGACGACGCATTAAAGTGGTGGCAGTTCGTGATAGAAAAGGATTGACACCAGCGACATAATAACCTTCTTCAATTACTGGTAATTCAGTAAACCGTTTGGCCGGCAACCAACCATCAATTTTAACTCCTTGTTTTTTCAATTCTAGGGTTAAATTGGTCACAATTGGGTCGGGAACGGAACCAAATAAAACTAAAGGAGGATGGTCTTTATATTCCGATTCTTCCTGTTTAATTTCTTCTTTTTTACGTCCAAAAGTTAGGAGTTTCTGGATGGCATTCCGTTCTTCTTTTTCATCTTCGTGCTTAACTTTTTCGGGACATTTATGCACCATGGAAGCGAGGACGGTATCTTCCCCTTGGGTAAAGGCATAATCTAAACCATTAGCGCGCGCTGTCACGATAGGAATACCGATTTCTGACTCTAGTTTCGGTGCTAATCCTTCCAAGTCCATTTTGATGATTTCGGTGGTACAAGTACCGATAAAAACGATAACACTAGGGTTTCTATCTCGTTTAATTTGTAAGCAGAGGCGTTTTAATTCTTCGTAGTCTTTTAGTTGAGCGGAAATATCCCCTTCTTCTAATTCTGCCATAGCATAACGCGGTTCGGCAAAAATCATGACACCCATGGCATTTTGCAGGAAGTAACCACAGGTTTTTGTGCCGATAACAAGGAAGAAACTATCTTCGATTTTTTGGTATAACCAAGCAACACAGCTAATCGGACAAAAGGTGTGATAGTTGCCGGTTTCACAATCAAATTGTAAAGCGCTCGGTTCTTGAGTGGCGGTCATGTTTTTAGGTTCTCCTTTAACTTGGTTTATTTAGGTTTTCTTGTTGTAACTCTTGGCGGATTTTTTGCAGTACAGGATCCTCAGTAGGATATAAAGAATTACTTAATTCTCTTTCTTTCTTTTCTAGTCGTTTTTTCTCAGGATCAAAATTTAATCCTAAAACTTCTAGAAGTTTGTTTCCATCGGAACTAAGCTGACAAAAGGGATACATCCACACTGATAATTGAGATTCTAAAACGGTAATCGCACCTATAATTATGTCAGCACTAGGACGTTTACCACCGTCGGGAGTTTTTCGCCACGAATCTTTAGAATCCATTAAAGACTTAATCCACGGTTGATTGTTTTGGTAGTAATCTAACCATTTATCTGGTAAGATTTTTAGCAATTCCTCAAAAATAATTACTTTGTTTTTTTCGACTGATAATTGTTTTTCTCGGAATCCGTTGAGATATTCAGTGTGCGAATTAGAAATCAGTAATTCGTTTTCCGATTTTTCCAACTCCTTTTTTTCAGAATCAAAATTTAGTCCTAAGACTTCTACCAGTTTGTCCCCATCGGAACTAAGTTGACAAAAGGGATACATCCACACTGATAACTTAGGTTCTAAAGCTGTTGCTGCCGCTATAATTATGTCAGCACTGGGACGTTTACCACCGTCGGGAGTTTTTCGCCACCAGCCTCTAGAATCCATTAAAGACTTAATCCAAGCTTGATTATTTTGGTAGTAATCTAACCATCGCCTCGGTAAGGTGGCTTTTAATTCCTCAAAGTTGCTCATTTTGTCCCATAAGTTAGGCTATTAACTAATAAGTTAATTCTTCGCCGTAACCCACCCAGAAAAAGAGTTTATTGGTGGTTATTGGTGGGTTTTGGTGGGTTACGCTGTCCCTAACCCACCCTACAAAATAATCTAAACCATCATCAGGTCTAATTCTTCCTCGGCGTTAACTTTGGGTTTATCGGCATTAAGATAGAAATCCGATAATAAAGTGAATAACTCCCGGTCGGCAGATTCTTTGGGAATAACTCCTTCTGGTTTGGCTAAAATCTGATCGGCAATGTTGAGATAATAGTCACAAACATAACTTAACATCGGATCCTTGTCGGCCATTTCAAAGAGAGTTTGACCTTTAACTCTGGAGACGCGAATATCTTCAATTAAGGGTAAAACTTCTAACACTGGCATGGGAACATGGTCCACATATTTATTAATTAAATCCCGTTTTGAGGTGCGATTGCCAATTAATCCGGCTAGTCGCAGGGGATGGGTGCGCGCTTTTTCGCGGACGGAAGCGGCGATGCGATTGGCGGCAAAAAGAGCATCAAAGCCGTTATCTGTGACAATTATGCAGTAATCGGCGTAATTTAAGGGAGCGGCAAATCCTCCACAGACCACATCCCCCAAAACATCGAACAAAATCACGTCAAATTCATCAAAAGCGTTCAATTCTTTTAATAATTTCACCGTTTCCCCGACGACGTAACCGCCACAACCGGCACCGGCCGGAGGGCCACCCGCTTCCACGCATTTGACTCCACCGTAACCGTCATAGATAACGTCTTCGGGCCAGATGTCTTCGTAGTGAAAATCTTTTTCTTGTAGGGTATCGATGATTGTGGGAATCAGAAAGCCTGTCAGGGTGAAGGTGCTATCATGCTTGGGGTCACAGCCTATTTGTAGGACTTTTTTGCCTCTTTTGGCTAAAGCGGCCGAAATATTACAGCTTGTTGTCGATTTACCGATGCCACCTTTTCCGTAGACTGCGAGTGTTAAAGGCATGGAAGTTCTCCTAAATTTGCGCTTGAATGGTGAGTTTGTTTATCAGTGCTTTGATCGCCATTATTAACCATCTACCCACTCCTTGGAAAGAGGCTCAATTTTTATCTGCTATAGCTAGAGTGAGATTTAAAGCGTAAAAATTAGATAAATAATTTTTTAGAGCTTATAGAGTTTATGAAATTGATAAAAACTTATAAAAACAGCTTTGTTTATACATTTACTTTAAATACAAACAATAAACAAAAAACCGCAAAAGCTTTACAAAAACTCGATAAACAGGGTTTTACCGTGCCAAACCAGAACAAAAAAGGTCAAGATAGAGCCAGTCTAGAGACTGATGTCAGATTTTCGTGAATAATCATTACAATTTTCCCGGTCAGCAGATTAAATAAATCGATCCTGAGAAGGATGCTGAAAAAAGCTGTAGTACAATTAGAACAAAGTACCTGTAGGATTTCCTATGCGAGTTAAGCAAAAAACGCTGACTACACTCTTGTTAGAGAATAAGGCTCCTAAATATCGTCCTTTTCTGGGTTTTTTTCTGGCTGGGGTTCCCTTGCTCTTTTTAGCATATTTGGTTTCTTTCCAGCGCGCTTATCTCGACTGCATTAGGTTAAGCACAAAAAGAATAGATTGTCAATATGTCCAAGAGTATAATTTTCCTGTTTCTAGTCGGGAAAATTTTTCTTTGACTCACATTAAAGCTACGGCTGTCTATCAAGAAGTTTTTATCAGTGTTGAGCAGGAAAAAACTGTTAATAACACGGTTTTATTGGTCGGGAGAAATAACCATCTCTACATCGAGAATTTTCGAGATGTGCAGTCAGCTAGTGATTTTAAAACCCGATTTGAGAGTTTTGTGAATAGATATCAAGCTCAGGAAATTATTGCCAAAAGTCCCCTAGATACCTTTTCATCACTGCTAGAACACCACCATAATTATCCCTATTATCTTTGGGGTATGTTATGCTTATTGTCTGGTCTATTGTTACTTTATGATGCCAGCTATCGGGAGAGTTATGTCTTTAATCAGGGTACCGCTACCCTAACCCGTAGGCGACAACATTTAACTTTTAGAAGTAAAAGTGATTATCTTCTAGAGAGAATTGTTGAGGCAAAAGTAGAAGAGTACAAAGGCTTTTTAGGGTCTAATTACCGACGGATTATTTTAACCTTATCCAACGGGGAAAAAATTATTCTCAATCGCCGTTTACTGGAATCTATCAGTAAGGGAAAAAGGGAAGAAAAAATTCTGGCAATGATTACCGAAAAGTTAAACTTAACTCAATAGGAACTGTTAATCTAAGTAAATGCGCTCTAGTTATTTAAAGTCTCTTTTTTTCGGTTTCCTATTAGTCACCGTGTTAGTTTATATATTGCGCGGCATGGGAATATTATCTTTTTTACCCGGAGGATTAATTTTGTTATTAATTCTCTCTTCCGTGGTGACGGGAATTATCTACGGAATCGATAAAACCCGCCGTTTTTAGGAAAATATCTGCTCTTCCTTCCAGACAGAAACGAGAAGAGCCGAACGGTTCTACTGATAATGGTAAACCCAAACGTCAGTTTGTCAGCAATCCCACGGATAAAAATAACTGATGGTGAGCCATAGATATTTCTCCAAAATTGAGATGCAGCCATTGCCAAAGGCTAACACACCTAGGCTAATTACGGAGAGACTAAAGAAGATTTGAACGCAAAAATTTTCTCGATTACCTCTTCTACCACCTTATCAGGAGTGGAAGCACCAGAAGTCACTCCGACGACAATTTTTCCCTCATTTAACCAGTTATCGGTGATAATTAAATCGTCCCCTAAAGGTTTATGTTCGATGCGATTACCGGGGAGAATGCGCTCGGCACTATCGATATGATAGGAGGGAATGGCACGCTCGATCGCTATTTCCTGTAGGTGAGTGGTATTAGAGGAATTATAACCGCCAATTACCACCATTAAAGAAAGCGGTTCTTTCACCAGTTCAAACATGGCATCTTGACGCTCTTGAGTGGCATCACAGATGGTATTAAAACTCATGAAATGATCTTTAAAATCGAGCGGTCCGTACTTTCTCAACATAGTATGCTCGAAGAGTTTGCCAATTTCCTCCGTTTCACTTTTCAGCATCGTGGTTTGATTGGCAATACCGATATAATCTAGATCGCGATCGGGATCGAAACCCTGGGAATGAGCATTTTTAAACTTCTCTAAAAACTCGTTTTTATCGCCACCGTGGAGAATATAATTAGCGACATAATTAGCTTGAGCCAAATTTAAAACGATCAGATAAGTGCCAGCAAAAGAGCTAGTGGCGATCGTTTCTTCGTGATTATATTTGCCGTGAATAATCGAAGTGTGGTCGCTTTTTTTGTGCTTTTCCACGGAATTCCACACCTTAGAAACCCAGGGACAAGTGGTGTCCACAATCATGCAATCCTTATCGTTAAGTATTTGCATTTCCGAGACACTGGCCCCAAAAGCGGGTAAAATCACCACATCCCCCGATTCCACCACGCTAAAGTCTTTTTGGCCATTTTCCACCGGAATAAAACCCACGGCCATGGAGCGCAGACGCTGATTAACCGAGGGATTGTGAATAATTTCGTTAGTAATCCAGATACGTTCCTGGGGAAAATGTTGACGAGTTTCGTAGGCCATAGCAACAGCGCGTTCTACCCCCCAACAAAAACCAAAAGCTTGAGCGAGATAGATAGTCACGTCACCCCGTTCTAAACGATAATTATTTTCACGAATTTTTTGGATCAGGTCGCTTTGATACTCATTGGTCATCGCATCCATTACTTCCTCTTTATGACCGAATCCCTTGCGGTTATAGTTATCCGATTGCTGTAGGGTGCGTTTAAAGGATTTTGTATCCATGATTCTCTGATAGGGGTATTAGTGGCGCTAAATTGGGCGAGACAGTAACTTGCCATATATTAAACATACCCTATCTAGTCAGCGCAGGAAGCCTTTAGAGACTAGAGAGAAATTCCTCGTCGATATCGTAACCAAACTGTTGAGCGAAAAATTTTAAGCGAGATAAAGCAGGAATTTGCTGACTTTTCAGCCAATCAGACAAAATAAAGAGTTTTTGCATCACAAAAATCTCCAAAGCTTCGGGATTATATTGAATTCCTTCCCCGCGATGGAATTGATGGGGGACCAACATAGCAGCATAACGGGCGATTTCTCCCTGTTTTGGGTCAAGAATAAAGATTAACCAGGGATAAACCGCATCTAAACGCAGAAACCACAGCCTAACTTCCGGTATCTCCGATAATTCCCGCATATCACCCTCTGCGCGAGGATAATCTATCTCTAATTGTAGAGCTTGTTCTAGTTCGGCGATCGCTGATCGGGACCGATAATCTTGAATAATAGTCTCTAAGGATGAGAGATCGAGATTTTGAATCTGATTGGGGTTAAGAGCGATTTTGACAGTCATAGGGGCAAATAAAAGGTTATATCGGGCAAAATTACGGTTTTTTATCCCCAGATCGGCAATGATCTATCTCAGAAAATACTCTCGATCGGGACAAAAAAACTAATTATGACTATTCTCTCACTCCAGAGCGAGAGAGGGAAACTGGACTAAAATAGACCTCTTGTAAAAATCAAAAATTGTTGTTAGGGTTAGGAGTCAGTAGTCAGGAGAATTAAGAATGAATAATAATCAATTAAATGGTCTATTTACAAATTTTATGCAATTTAATCCTTATTTTTGCCGTTTTTGAACCATCAAAAATTAATTATGCAAGAGGTTTAATCCTCATGATTGGATTTCTCCTACAATTTAACCTCGGTTGAACACTGGGGGTTTTTTAGTCGGCAAAATCGGGAACTCAGGTTATTGATAACTATTAGCTTGACGGGTAAACATAAGGTGATATTGTCCTCGTTTGCTCATCAGTTCTGCAGGGGTTCCTACTTCGCTAATTTTACCGTTTTCGAGGACAACAATGCGATCTGCTAATGGACAAAGAGCTAATCGATGACTAAATAGGGTCTGCTGAAAAAGTTTTTCAGCAAACCCTGTTTAAAACAAACAAAGGTTGAGTCTTCTCTGACGAACAATACACATTATTACAGTCCCCAGCACTCGAACCAGAAATAAAGGTACAATAGAACTGTAGAGATCTGGAGGGTTGCTATGTTTACACACAACTTAGATGACAGAAAACTGCCCCTCGATCGAGAAGGGAAAACTCTGCAAAAACTCACCTATCGTTCACCAAAAATCTACCACCTTGGTCACCCTAGCAATTTATCAACGGTAGGGAATTCAAGGATTGTGGGATTTAGAAGGAAAATTTTCCCTCGTTATTCTTGATGGAAGTCCTGCGGCAAAATTCCCTAGGCATTGCTGATGTCAAAAGTGGCAGTCGCATCAGCAGTTCCCTAGCTGTGATCCCATGGTTGCCACCAAGCAACTGAAGTATGACTAGAATATCATCCCGGATCGGCAAGGGAAACTGGACTAAAATCGCCAAGGTTGGATTTCTCCTGCAATTTAATCTCCCCTGCACACCGGGGGTTTTTAGTCAGCAAAATCGGTAACTAGGGACACGAATAAACCAGTCAATTTATGGGAAAATAAGCTCATCTTCTCCGCTTTTATCCCATGCAAGCCGACTTTTTTACTAATATCCTCTTACCCGTTGGCCTAGGCGTTTTAATGTTAGGCATGGGATTGGGATTAATTCTCGCCGATTTTCAGCGTATCACCCGTTATCCCAAAGCAGTCCTGATCGGTTTAGTCAATCAAATTATTATTCTACCGATCATCGGCTTTATTATTGCTTCTCTCTTGCCTCTCCAGCCAGAAATTGCCGTCGGTTTAATGATTGTCGCCATTTGTCCAGGCGGTCCTTCCTCCAATGTTTTAACCTATTTAGCTAAGGGAGATGTAGCCCTTTCTGTTACTTTAACCGCTTTTAGCAGCATCATCACCATTTTCACAATACCTTTTTTAGCTAGTTTCATTCTCCAGCATTTTATGGGTGAAAGTGCCGCCATCTCCCTACCCATTGGTTCCACTATGGCGCAGATATTTTTGATTATAGTTTTACCCATGATTATCGGTATGACTATCCGCCATTACTTCCCTTTACTGGCCAAAAGTCTGGAACCGATAACTAATCGTTTAGCCGTAATTTTTCTAGCAGTTATTATCTGCTTATTAATCCTGAGAGAATGGCAACGTTTACCTTTATTTATCGCTCAAACTGGCCTGGCAGTGATTATTTTAAACACGATTGCTTCCCTAATTGGCTTTTTCAGTGGTCTTTTATTTCAATTAACTATTCCCCAAAGAATTTGTATTGCAATTGAAGTGGGTATTCAAAGCGGCACTTTAGCTATTGCTATCACTGCCGGTTTATTAAAGAATCCCGATCTAGCCATTCCCGCAATTGTCTATAGTTTATGGATGTATGTCAGCGCTTTTATCGCTGTTTATTATGGTCGCAAAAAAGCAGCTTTGGTAAAATAGCTAAATCGGGTGATAGGATCTAGCTAAAAAACTGATAAATGATTATGTTAATTGGTAAATATTTAACCCTAGAGGAATTATCTACCTGTTCCCAAACCTATCAAAAGTACGCAGCACAAATCGATCCCTACCCAAAAAATCCTGAAACGATAACCGCTTGGCAAAATCTCGCTCACTTTATTATCGATCCAATTATTGATAACTTTGGTCGAGAAAAATTTCAATTAACCTACGGATTTTGTTCCAATGATCTGAGAAAATTTCTCCAAAAAAAAGACCCAATCACTGGCTTAAAAAACGGTAGAATCGATCCCAGTCGTGATCAACATTGCGCCCACGAAATTAATCAAAAAGGTCAATATTATTGTCAGCGATTGGGGGCAGCCTGTGATTTTCGGATTATCGATTTAACTAGCGATCGCCTAATAGATTGGATTTTAACCCAAAAATTACCCTTTGATTCTCTCTATTTTTACGGAATTAATCGCCCAATTCATATCAGCTACGGCCCCCAACATAAACGAGATCTATGGACTTTTACCCCTAAAGGAACACCGACTAAAAAAGGTTTACAATCATGGTTAGAAGCCGCTAAATCTATCGATTCTGAAGCTAAAAAATCCCCCAAAATAGGGGGATAACCAAGACTTAAAACCGTCTTCTTTTAGATTTCTGGTTCCAGATCGTCCTCCTCGTCCTCATCGGCCGGTTCCGTGGGTAAAGGAACCGAACCCATGTCTAATTTATCCCGCAATAACTTCTCAATTTCTGCCGCTACTTCTGGCCTTTCTTCGAGATATTTAACGGCATTATCGCGACCCTGGGCAATATTTTCGCCATTATAGCTATACCATGCCCCTTTACGAGTAACTACGTTAGTTTGTTCGGCGATATCGAGCATACAACCCACCTGGGAAATGCCTTTACCGAAGATAATATCAAATTCAGCAATCCGGAAAGGAGGCGCAACTTTATTTTTAGCCACCTTAACTTTAGCCCGAATTCCGTATTCCCCTTCCGTGCCTTTTTTCAAAGTTTGAATGCGACGGATATCTAAACGCACCGAGGCATAGAATTTTAAGGCCGTTCCTCCGGTGGTCACTTCAGGATTGCCGTAGGTGACACCGATTTTTTGCCGCAGTTGGTTGAGGAAAATCACCACACAACCCGATTTACCAATATTACCAGCAATTTTTCGCAGGGCTTTACTCATCAAACGGGCCTGCAAACCCACCTGATTATCCCCCATTTCCCCCTCAATTTCCGCCCGCGGCACTAAAGCGGCCACCGAGTCGATGACAACGATATCCACGGCCGAAGAACGCACTAACTGGTCAACTATTTCTAAGGCTGCCTCCCCCGTGTCCGGTTGTGCCACCAGTAAATTATTGATATCTACCCCTAAATCTTCCGAATAGGTGGGATCTAAAGCGTGTTCCGCATCGACAAAGGCCGCCACTCCCCCAGCTTTCTGCACTTCTGCGATCGCATGGAGGGCTAAGGTGGTTTTTCCAGAACTTTCCGGCCCGTAAATTTCGACGATACGGCCCTTCGGTAAACCGCCACCCAACGCCATATCTAGGGTTAAAGCACCACTAGGTACGGTTTCCACCCGCATCCGGGTGGCATCTCCTAAACGCATAATCGAACCTTTGCCAAAGTTGCGCTCGATTTGATTTAAGACTAAACCTAAGGCCTTATCTCGATCGGGATTACTTGTCATTGTCGCCATTAATTTTCTCCCCAGTTTTCTTAAGTAGTACAGCAGTATGCAAAGATTGTAGCCTGTTTTAATCTTGATCACCAAAAAGTTAGAGACTTTTTCCAGAATGGTGATCAAAAATCAAAAGTTTTGATTTTTACAGCCAAGGCCGGCTCATCTGTTCTAATTGCGTCACCTCTTGCGCTTCTAAACTCCATCCTAAGGCCCCGGCATTTTCCCTCGCTTGGGCCGCAGTTTTTGCCCCCGGGATGGGAATTACATCCCCTTGGGCGATTAACCAATTGAGGGCGACTTGTGCGGGGGTTTTTTGGTATTTTACGCCCAATTCTTGCATTACCCTTAAAATTGGGGCTATTTTCTCCAAACCTTCTTTTTTGAACCGCGAGTCAACTTTTCTGGCTCCATCGGGCAAATTCTGGCTTTCTGGGCTATATTTACCCGTCAGTAGTCCTTGAGCGAGGGGGCTGTAGGCGAGGATGGTGACACCTAATTCCTTGGCCGTGGCTAAAATTCCCTTAGTTTCTATTTTGCGATACAAAAGCGAATACTGCACCTGATTGACCGCTAAGGGAACCTCTTTTTTCGCCAAAATCTGGCTTGCTTGACGCATTTGCTCGGCGGAATAATTACTTACACCCACTGAACCAATGCGGCCGCGTTTTACTTCTTCCCCTAGGGCATTCATTAGGGTTTCTTGGCTAATTAGGAAGGTGAAGGGCCAATGTACTTGGTAAAGGGCCATTTTATCGGTTTTTAGACGGTTTAAGCTCTCGGTAATGGCATTATGAACCGCATTCGCCCCCAATCGCCACGGTACGGGGGCAAATTTGCTGGCAATATCGATGGGAATATCAGTCTCTTGCGTAAATTTTCCTAAGAGTCGTTCCGATTCCCCCAGTCCATAGACTTCGGCAGTGTCAAAAAAGGTGATTCCTGCCTCTACTGCCGCTTTAAAGGCCTCCTCTACCTGACTAGCTCCGTATTCCTTGCCATAGTTCCAGAATAGTTTATCTCCCCATGCCCAAGTCCCGATTCCCAAGGCACTGACGGAAATTCCTGTTTGTCCGAGATTAGCGGTTTGTCTAGTCATATTCCCTATAAAGAATGACAGCGTTTCTCATTTAAAGTTGAAGTGTAACCTATATTTGGTCTGACTCCCCACTAACCCCCTTTTTTGATTCCGGGAAATTCCCACCCATAAGTAATGGGAAAGGACTTGACTTTGCCGGCGATTTGCGCTATGCTTTTCTTATAATGGGAATCTGTGCAAATTTTTTTAGACACAAAGATTTCCATTATGAATAAAATCCTTTAAAAATATTATCCCAAAATCTGCCGACAAAAGCAAGCGAAATTTTGCCGATAATTGTTAAGTTTTGTTAACAAAGAAATACAGAGATCAGCAAGGTAAAAAAATCGAAGTCTCTTACTGATCTTGTTTGTCGCCTAAGCTATGATTAGGTTAGGCGAATTTGGCGCTTTGACTAATTGTTAGTGCTAACTTCCGTGGTTTCAACAATTGCCGTCGGTTGGCAGGGAGTAGGTGGAAATTTCTCTGGAAAAGAGAAGCCTAAAAATGATGCGATCGCAAATATGGTGCTGATAATTTTGGCAAGACTAACAAGGTCTTCTCTGTACTTTAACCAATATTTATACATAATCATCAATCCTTTTACTTAGGAGGTGAACTATCTTTAGATTAAAAAAAATCTGATTATTTGTCGTTACTCAAAAGTCATGAAAATGGTACTTTTTTTAGGTACTCTCAAGTAACCTGACAAGGTACTGAAAAGTAATCTTAAGTCCTGCAACCCTTAAAAAATGATGATGAATGAACTAAAAATGACTGAAATTAAAACCCTTTCATGGACTGAATTAGAAATGCTGGTTAATGATCTGAAAAAAAAGCATACAAACAAGGGATTAACGGACGTGGAGACAAAAATATTAAAAGGTGTTTTTGAAGATAAAACATATCGTGATCTAGCGGAAGAAATTAGGCAAGAAGAACAGTCAATCAAGAATGCGGCTTATGATTTATTTAAAATCTTGTCAGAGCAAACAGGTGAAAAGATTGGAAAGAGTAATCTGATTACTGCTTTGGCAAGGTATAGAGATAATTCTCAGACATTTGATCATAATAATAAACCTCAAACTCAGCAATCAAATAAAGTTCTTGAATTAGTTATTGAGGTAGGGATAGACGACCTGACACCAGAGAAAATTGATAAGATTAACAACCTTATTCAAAAAATCGCCAGAAACAACACGATCAAGCCTATTATGAAACTTAAAGGCAGTATTCGGCTATTTTTAGAAGGTTCAGAAGATGGACTACAGCGCCTAGCAGATTTACATCAATCGGGGGAATTGCAAGCCCTTCTCAATGAACTTAAATCAGACGATATACCCGAAATTATCGTCAAAAAAGCAGAGTTAACTACAGATGCAAAAGTTATTGAAAAAGCCGAATTAATTAAGGCAATTCGAGAGGGAACAATCGATAAGAAAACTCTACAACAAGTTGATTTAAGTGGGGCTATCCTGATTGGGGCTATCCTGATTGGGGCTATCCTGAGAGGGGCTAACCTGAGAGGGGCTTACCTGATTGGGGCTGATCTGATTGGGGCTATCCTGAGAGGGGCTAACCTGAGAGGGGCTGACCTGAGTTGGGCTAACCTGAGTGAGGCTTACCTGAGTGAGGCTGACCTGAGTTGGGCTAACCTGAGTAGGGCTAACCTGAGTAGGGCTGACCTGAGTGAGGCTAACCTGAGAGGGGCTTACCTGAGTGGGGCTATCCTGAGAGGGGCTGATCTGAGTGGGGCTAACCTGAGTGGGGCTAAACTGAGAGGGGCTATCCTGATTGAGGCTGACCTGAGTGGGGCTAACCTGAAAGAGGCTATCCTGAGTGGGGCTAACCTGAGTGGGGCTGACCTGAGAGAGGCTGACCTGAGAGGGGCTAACCTGAGTAAGGCTGACCTGAGTGGGGCGAAAGTTGAAAACGCTATCTTCATCGATGCAACGGGGATCACCCCCGAACAAAAACAGGATTTGATTCGACGAGGGGCAATTTTTGGGGATAATTCTAACGATCGCAGTAAAGTATTAGTTTAAAACAGCCTTTGATCTCCACCTTCAGCAGAGATTTAGGTAGGGTTGGCTGAATAAATGTGAAATATAGACGAGATAAGGGGTTTGGCGGCCTGTTTGGCCAAGCAGCTGCAAGATTTTCAAGCTGGTGGCTCAAAAACCTTGTATCTTAACCGGCGATCGCCCTTACTTTTTCAGCCAACCCATAATTAATGGGAAAGGACTTGACTTTGCCGGCGGCTTGCGCTATGCTTTTTATATAATGGGAATCTGTGCAAATTTTTTTTAGACGCAAAGATTTCCATTATGAATAAAATCTTTTAAAAATATTATCCCAAAATCTCCCGACAAAAGCAAGCAAAATTTTGCCGATAATTGTTAAGTTTTGTTAACAAAAAAATACAGAGATCAGCAAGGTAAAAAAATCGAAGTCTCTTACTGATCCTGTTTGTCGCTTAACCTTATGATTAGGTTAGGCGAATTGGCTCTTCTGGTTTTTGTGTGGAAGGAAGAAGAATAGGGATAATTTGGGTGCATCTCAATTTTGTCGAAATATCTATAGGACATTTTGGGCGCACGCGGTGCGCCCCTACCATTGGCGCAATAATATTATTGTAGGGGCGAATTGCATTCGCCCTCTTTGATTAACCCACCGCAAACCCTGTATATTCTCTGACTAGGGGTTCATGAAAGGCTAAAACAATATCTTCTTTAGGAACGCCTAAATTAACTAATTCATTGGCAATTCCCACCTCAGTGCCATCATGTTGTATCCAGATTTTACCCTTTTTAATATCGAGATGCAAAACACAACCATGATATCTTCGTCTATTTTTCCAGCCAACATACATCAATTGATAGTGATCGCCAACAGTATCAAAAATCAATTGTTGTTCAATCGGATCTTTAGATGAACCTATCTGAGAATATTCAGTAATGACTTGCTTGACATAGTGACGATATTGTTCTAATTTTTCCATTCGACAATTACCTCCCCAATCGGATCATAAATAATCAGGTAAATTTGAAATCGTTTAACGACAGTTTGAATAAATCGCAATTCAAAAAAACTATAATAAATATCTAAGGGAACAGCTAAATATAACTGTCTTTTAGGTTCTTTTTCTTCTAAAGCAACACGATAATTAAAGAATTGTCCAATGGCAGTATGAAATTCTGAAATGCTGGATTTACCGATAAAACTTTTAATTTCAACGGCTATCTTTTCATTATCTTTTTCTGCGGCTATCAGTTGCTCTGCTCCTAAATCGACATACATTTCTACATCACCCACTTCAATCCTTAAAGGGTCATCCGTAATGATCCAACCCTCTTTTTCTAATCCTTTTCTCACTGCACCATGAAAACGATCTTTAGCAGACATGAATCTTGAAGTTAGCAGGCATAATAATTATTAATTATAACATTTAGTCATGACGAGCGACAGGGTGAGAGCATCTCAAACCCTATTGACAATTGGCCAATTTTGTGATCCGCGTGGGTATTTCAAGTGATAAGGGACTTGCGTGAGAATAATATCCCAATCGATCGGAGGGCGCAAGCTTTGCGCCCCTACAGTAACGGATTTTGTCCACAATGTAGGGGCGAACTGCGTTCGCCCAAAAGGTACATTATCAAAGCGCAATTAAGAACAGCTTAACTAGCTGACATCCATCGTGATAAAATCGGTCTTGTCTTTCTTCTGCCCGCGCAACGCCGAGCGGCGGTATGTTGAGCTTATTTCCCCTTTTACTTTTTACTTGGTATAAATCGTGCAGGTTTTCATTTATCATACTCCCGAACTTACCCCCGTCCATACTCTACCCGATTGCGCCGTCGTTATCGATGTTTTAAGAGCGACAACCACGATCGCCACTGCCCTCAATGCCGGTGCAGAAGCAGTGCAAACCTTCAGCGATCTGAAAACCCTGATGCAGGTGAGCGATACCTGGCAACCAGAAAAACGTCTCCGGGCAGGAGAAAGAGGCGGAGCGAAAGTGGAAGGCTGCGATCTGGGCAATTCTCCCCTCGATTGTACCCCTGATTTAATGAAAGGTCGTCGTCTGTTTATCAGCACCACTAACGGCACTCGCGCTCTGCAAAGGGTGGAAGAATCCCCAATCGTGATCACTGCGGCCATGATCAATCGGCAAGCTGCGGTTAATTACTTATTGGATAAGCAGCCCGATACCGTCTGGATTGTTGGCTCTGGTTGGGAAGGGGGTTATTCTCTGGAAGATACGGCCTGTGCTGGAGCGATCGCCGATGCGCTACAAGAACAATCGGGGCAAATGGCGATCGGTAATGATGAGGTGATCGCCTCGATCGCTCTTTATCGTCAATGGCAAAATGATCTTTTAGGAATGTTCCACAGTTGTAGTCACGGTCAGCGCCTCTTGCGTCTCCACTGTCAAGAAGATTTAAAATACTGCGCTAATATTGACTCTCTTGATGTTTTACCGATCCAAAAAGAACCGAGCATTTTAGTCAAACTTTAGACATTACCCCCCCAGAGAAAGGGTCATCAGTGCCGGTAGGAGTATCGATCCTAGCCGGATTCCTTTATTTAGGGTCTGCTGAATAAATCTAAAAACCTTGTTGGATAAAACTTTTAGACCTTTTTGAAATCCAAAAGTGCCTCGTCTGGGAGTGATCAGGGGGAAAATCCCTGGACTTTTTCCCTGAAAATTAGGTAATTGAGCAGATGAAAATCGGTAAAACCCCACACCCCACACCCCACACCCTACCCCCACCGAAAAACTTTTTGCCGCAAACCCTATTTATAGTTTGCCAACCATGACTATCGATTCTTTACTGCAACCTTTTCAGCGTTTTGGTGTCAATCTCGGTTTAGAAAGAATAAAAAATCTGCTGGAGATTTTAGGCAATCCCCAAGATAAAATTCCGATTATTCATGTCACGGGAACTAATGGCAAAGGTTCGGTTTGTGCCTATCTATCCTCCATTCTCAGCACTGCCGGTTACAAAGTCGGACGTTATATTTCTCCCCATTTAATTGATTGGACAGAAAGAATCTCTATTAATGGCGAAAATATTGAAACCGCAACTTTAGAAAACCTGCTTAAAGATATACAATCGCTTATCGATCCCCAGCAGGAAAGTCCTACTCAATTTGAGGTAATTACTGCCGCTGCTTGGCTGTATTTTACCCGGGAAAAGGTGGATATTGCCGTGATGGAAGTGGGTTTAGGAGGAAGATTAGATGCGACTAATGTTTGCGCTCAACCTTTGGTTACTGTCATCACTTCTATCAGTCGGGAACATTGGCAAAATTTAGGGCCGACGGTTGCCGATATTGCCGGGGAGAAAGCGGGGATATTAAAAGCGAATTGTCCCGCAGTTATCGGACAATTACCGGAATCAGCGCAGGGGGTAGTTAGGGAGAGAATCAAGCTGTTAAATTGTCCGACGGTATGGGTAGAAGCTGCCGAAAAAATTGCCGATAATCGTGCTAAATATCAAGGGTTAGAATATCCTTTATCCTTAGCGGGAGATTTTCAATTAACTAATTCAGCTATAGCGATCGCTGTTGTTAATATTTTACGTCACCAAGGTTGGCAAATTAGCGATGAAGTCGTGCAAGAAGGAATGGCAAAAACTCGCTGGTTAGGACGTTTACAAACCGTTAGTTGGTGTCAGCGAGAAATTTTAATAGATGGCGCTCATAATCCCGCTGCTGCTATTGGTTTAAGGCAGTATGTAGATAGTTTAAAGGCTCCAAAAATTATCTGGGTGATGGGTATTTTATCGACTAAAGATCATCGAGAAATATTCCAAGCTTTATTAAGAAAAGGCGATAGTTTATATTTAGTTCCTGTCCCAGATCATAGCAGTGCCAATCCTGAAACCTTAGCGGAATTAGCGGCTTCAATTTGTCCAGAATTATCTCACCTAGAGACTTGTTCCGATGTATTTTTAGGACTAAAAAAAGCAATCCAAGAATCTGCCGATAGTCAGATAATTCTCTGTGGATCGCTTTATCTAGTCGGTTACTTTTTAGGGAGTTTGCTTCAGGGAAAATAAAACATCAATTTTACTGGTGGTTTTATCAGGCATAGTGGCAGTAATTCCGATCCCGCGTACCGATTCTAAAAAGGCCTTTGCTTCTGGGGTTAATTCCCCGGCAGGAAGATTATTAATTCCCCCTGCTTTAGCGATAATTTGCTCCACATCGATGAAAAAATAACCGAGATTATTTTTAGGCAAATTTGCGATCGATGCTTGAAAATTCTCACTTTTGCTAATCGGTTGATTCGGTTGCGGTTGATAGGGAATTCCGACGGTCATTTTTAGGGTATCATTATTAGGCCAAGCATAGGTTAAAATAGCTTGTTCTTCCGCTTTCCATTCAGTCACATCTTGGCCAGAAATTTGACTGTTTTTTATGGTGATAAAGGGAACAGTTTTCACCAATTCATTTAACTTATCGAGGGTAGTTTTTGCCGCTTTATGATCGCCGGTTTGCCAGATCATCATTCCCCCAAAACCTAACCCTCCCACTGCTTGCTGGTTGGGGATAATTCCGAAGGCAAATTCTCGATCCATCCAGTTAAAAACTTCTTTATCCGCGTCAAGGGTTGCCATCTGAAAATTCTCACGGATCTGACGCAGAAAAACTTGTAATTCTGGGTTAGTTTGGGACTGTTTTTCTGCTTCTTCCCATCCCTGTTTAAGATTATTCCCACTCCAGAGTGCGATGGTATCTCCGGGTAAATAATTTAAAACTTGATTTCTGCTAGGGGAAGGTAGGTTAGAAATAGTTTCAGGAGCAAGTTTAGCCACCATTTGTAATTGTAATCCCGTATCGGTGACACCCACTCCTGCGACAATATCTTGAATTTTTGCTAATTCTTGCCGACTTTGGGGGGATAAATTAGCATCTGGTCCCAAGATTTTGGCATAATCATCAATATAAATTGTTGCTAGGGTATTGGGTAGGTTGAGGGATTGGGAAAGCAGTTTTCTCACTTCCGGTTTACTGCTAAAAGATGGCTGTCCTTGATAGGTATCGATCGCCGCTTCTAACACCTTTTTATCGTAGGATATCAACAAAAAATCGCCAGTAACAGCAGTATAAATAGTGGTGTTATCCTGCCAATCTATAGCAGTAATTTTAACACCTTTGTAGTCACTGGTGCTAGTTTTGCGATTAACTTGTTGTCCTAGTTTTTTCTGGAATTCCGACGCTTTAATTTTATCTTTGATGCCGATAACCGTTAATAATTCCGATTGTCCGGGGGTAGCTGCGGGAAGGAAAGCAAAGCTAATACTACCGATCCAAGGTTCGATATCCCGTTGATAATCAATCTTATCGGTGAAGATATTTTTTTGTAATTCTTCTAGTCCTTGACTAACCGCAGTTCGCGATTCTGGTGTACCATATTTAGCTAACACTGACCAAGCTTTTGCATCCGTGGAGACAAAACTACTAGCAAAGGCAGTTTCTGGGATAACTTTTGCCGATTCTAAGGGGGTGAATCTTTGCCAAGGAAGTTGTCCTCGTAGATAAAGATAGACACCTCCTGCGGTTACTGCTGTTAATCCTAGGACGACTAAACAACCGGGTAAAAATGATTTTTTTGACATAGAATTGTGGTTTGGTTAAAAAGTTCCATACTTGGCGATCGATTTGTCTGCGGTTGTAGTTCCTCGAGAATTGGTTAATCTTTAGTAAGCTTTAAATATTATTATAGCTTCTGGAGGTACTAAGCTGTTGACTATCTAAATTACTCGTTAAGACTGTACGGGAGCAGGGAGAGGGAGTTTTGGCATTTGTACTAACAGATCGAATGCTCAGTTTAAATCCAGTACAGCTTAGAATGCTCAAATATTGTTGATATGAACACCATCAAGGGCTAATTTTATCATTAAACTGGACATGATTCTGGAAAATTTTCTGATTACTAAGTATGCAGAAATACAGACAAGAAAAATCCCTGTTATTAGAAAATAGTTGAGATTAAAAAATATTGTTGCTGAATTGGTGCATTTATTTCAAATATATTTATGTAAAAATATTAAAACTCCTGCTGTTAACTCTGATGCTTAAAAAGCTATCAGAATGATAATAATTTCGTTGAAAAGTACAGCTTTTTGAAAAAATAAGGTTATTATGAACCTATATTATACTAAATCTGGTTATTAAAAACTGATTATCTATTGCTCCTTTTGCCTATTGCCTATTGCCTCTCCTGATATGTAGCCTATACTCAACGGATTTAGTATTAGACCTTTTTAACCCAATATCCAAGAGAGCCAAAAATGACAAAAAATAGGGGCTGGATTATTTTCAGTCCCCTAAACTACAAGAAATTATCGTTTTAGCTTTGTTTCCGTTTTAATGCCAAGGCAGATAAACCAAAGAAACCTAAACCAAAGAAGAGAGTCGGTTCCGGGGTTTGGACAGTTAATAAACCTAATTGACCACCTTCGACAAGATTATTAGGACCGCCGATGCTGCCATTTCGCACACTGTGGGCCTGCACGTCGAGAATTAGAATTTTTTCTCCCGGTCGAGCGCCAGGAAAGAATTCAGTAATATCCAAAATCCCCGAAGTTTCCCAGTTACCTAAATCATTGGGGCTGCTGTCGGTTTGACCACCTGGTAAACTAGAGCTACGATCGACCTGACCTACTCGTGTCGCTCGTCCAGTGGTGGCATCAAGTCGCCAAATCGAGGCTTCTTCTCCAGAGGTTTGACCGAAACCAGAGAAAGAACGGTCTTCTTGGATATAGATAGTACCGTCATCGGACCAATCGAGGTTATCAGGACTTCTCACCCCAAAATCGGGACCGCTAAATTGACCGCCACCTGCATCATTACCATCGTAGAGAATGCGAGCGCTGACGCTAGAAGCAGCGGTGTCGAGATTGCCGTTTTGATCGAAAACCAGATTATTATCGAAGATATAAACGGTTCCCCAGCTATCGGCCCCATTGAATAAAGAACTGCGTCCGGTGGAAGCAAGAACAATTTGGGAACCATCACTGGGATTAATCGAGACATCTTCCGGACGGGAGAAGGAAAAAGCTCCTAAAGCGTCCGCTTGGGCCCGAAGATTGCTATCGGTGGCAAAACCATTGAGAAAACCAACCCCATTTCCCTCGTTCACCACTTCTACCCAACGTCCGGCACTGGTGTTACCAGTACCAGCAAAGTTTTGGGGATCGACACCTTTATCGCCTACCCAAACATACAGTTTGCCCTGTTTGAGACCATTGCGATCTAGAAAACTACCATCTCCGACCCCGTTTTTCTCCCCAATGTAGAGATAGAGAGGTGCGGACTCGGTATCATCACCCCCGATCATCGCAATGCGATCACTTCTACCTGTATCAATTTCTGTCCAATTTTCCCAACCACCGCGACCCATTTCTGGGGCAGCCCAGAGACCGAAATTGGTAGGATCGAGAACCCATTGAGTCCCATTGCTGGTTTCTTCTCCAGCAAAGTAGATATTATCTTCAAAACCGATCCCTTGACCGAAGGAATAACGACCGAAAGCGGCACCAGAACAAAAACGATCTAAACCTCCAATGGTGGGAGCGAGTTCAAATTGACTGGTACTGGTGATTAGATTATAAGAGCGATCGTAGATTTTATCGAAGGCTAATCCAGAACCGATAATTTGACGACTACTGGTGTCGATGTCAAAGTAACTGATTCTTGCTCCTCTCACGGAAAGCTGGTTAGCAGTACCCGGATTCAGGGTATAAGAGGCTCCTTGGTTATTTCTAACTTCGTGGTTGACCAAGGCACGAATCGTCCCATTTCCTAGATTGATAACGCCAATTCCATCCAGAATACCGATGGGAGTGTAATTGTTAATGGTTTCACCCACTGTAAATAGGGGCGTATATTTATAACCATTTAATCCTGTCACCTGCGGTCCGCCTGTATTAGTATGAGCTTGCGCTAAAACCGTCGGTACGTTTATTAGGGAAATTCCCACTGTTAGCAGAGTTGCCGCTAGAACATTTTTGGGGTTAGAAGGTGAAGCAATCATTAATTTTTTAGTCCTCTAATCTCAAGGAAACAAAACGTTCTCTCTTGAGATTAGAACGCTTTTATTAAGGGATTGATAACCTGAGAATAAAAACTCTTTAAGAACTGATGCTTGGTCATAATTATTAATGTTTGTGTAAACAATTGTAAAAAAGCTGGATGCTCACGACCTAGATTCTTTCTATTAACAATTGTTATTTAATCATCGAGCCTAGTAAACAATGTCTTTCTTTTTCTTATTCTGACTCCTGAATACGGGTCTGTGACTCTTTCCCTAAGGGAATATTTTTGATTTTTGGCAGAAGTTCATTATTAATTCCCACCGCTTGATTAATATTAGTCAACCCATTAGCCTCTAATTTTTCTGTTAATCCTTGTAAAATATTTGATACTAGCCAGGGTCCTCGGTATAACCAACCGGTATAAATCTGTAATAAACTCGCACCGGCGGTAATTTTTTCCCAAGCATCATCGAGAGAAAAAATTCCTCCCACTCCAATTATTGGTAAATTGCCTTGGGTTTGCCGATAGATAAAACGGATCACTTCCGTGGAACGTTCCCGCAAAGGTTGCCCACTAATTCCCCCTGCTTCTTCAGTGATTGGTTTACCAGTTTCAGGCAGAATTGTGGTTTTTAATCCCGTGCGTTTAGTGGTGGTATTAGTAGCGACAATTCCGGCTAACTCATAGGAGAAAGCTAGATCAATAATTGTTCTGATATCTTCCCATTCCAAATCGGGAGAAATTTTCACTAATAGGGGTTTTCTGCCTTGATTTTCTGTTTGTAAAATGTCGAGGATTTTATCGAGTTGTTCACCACTTTGCAGGGAACGCAAACCTGGAGTATTGGGAGAACTAACATTAACGACAAAATAATCAGCATGGAGGAATAAATAGCGAAAACTGCCTAAATAGTCCTCCGGGGCCTTTTCTAGGGGCGTATTTTTCGATTTACAGAGGTTAATACCGATGGGAATCTGTCGGGGTTGTCGTTGCCAAGATTGCTGGAGAGTTGCCGCTAGAACCGGCGCACCCAGGTTATTTGCCCCCATACGGTTTAATCCAGCCAAATCTTTTGGTAAACGAAATAATCTCGGTTTTGGGTTGCCCGGTTGCCCTTCTAGGGTGACAGCACCCACCTCGGCAAAACCAAAGCCGAAATTATGCCAAAGTCCTGCCCCTAAACCGTCTTTATCGAATCCTGCCGCCAATCCGACGGGATTGGGGAAATTTAACCCCCAGAGGCTTTGAGATAGGCGAGAATCGCTAAAACTCAGGGATTCTGATAATTGTGAGATTAGCCATTGTCCCCAAAATTCCCCCCGCGAGCGATCGATTTTTTGGAGAGTATTTAATAATTGTTTTTGTGTTCCTTCTAAATTGCCCCGAATAGCCTTGAAAGCTAGGGGATAAAAAGGTTTAATTGTATCAATTATATTGGTCATAAAAAGACAGGAATTAAGGGTTAGGTGTAGGGTGGGTTAGGCAAGAACAAGTTATGTTTTTGACAAAAAAATTCAAATTTGCCGTAACCCACCTAGCATAATCTTTATAAACCCTGGCGAGGGTTAAAAGTTTCAATCGCCCGTATTTTTTGATAAAGTTCTAATTCTTCAGGGCTAGGATTGGGAGGATTAACTAATATAATTTCCACTAATTGATCGCCCCTTTCTCCTTGGGAAGTGGGATAACCTTTATTAGCCAAACGTAATCTTTGACCGCTTCTAACCCCCTTAGGAATCATCATTTTAACTAAACCGTCAATGGTAGGAATTTCCACAAAACCGCCCACAATTGCCTCGCTAGGAGTAATCGGCACTTGACAGACAATATCAGAACCTTGAATCCTAAAAAAAGGATGCCTAGCAATAGTTATTTTTAAATATAAATCACCCCCTTCAATCCCCTGACCTTTGAGACGAATTTTCTGCCCATCGATCATAGCTGCCGGCATATCTACCTCTATTGATCTACCATCTTCCAGACGAATTCTTTGTCTGCCACCTTGATAAGCTTTCTCCAAAGGTAAAGTCAATTTCGCCTCCACATCTCGACGAGTTAAACGGGGAGAGGAGGCAATTTTAGCACGCTTAGTATTAAGGTTATTAAAATCTCTAAACTTCCATAAATCCTGTTCTGTACGGGGGATTTTTCCATTCCCGTTACTATTGGCTTTTTCCCACGGACGTATCCCAAGACGCTTATTACCCGTCAAGGAACGATTATACTCAACTCGTTTTTCTTCATCGGAAAGAACATCGTAAGCTTCATTAATATCTTTAAACTTTTCTTCGGCCGATTTATCCCCCGGATTAACATCAGGATGATATTGGCGAGCCAGTCGTCGAAAAGCCTTTTTTATCTCGTCACTGGTGGCCGTGCGAGATACTCCTAAAAGATCATAATAATTAACTAATTGTGGCATATATTCAGTTATCAGTTATCAGTTATCAGTTATCAGTCATCGGTTATCAGTTATCGGTTATCAGTTATCAGATTTGAGTTCTAAGTGAGCAGTATGTATTAAGCGAGCAGTATTAAATAGTAGTTTCCCACTGTTTTTTTACTGATTACTGTTTACTGATTACTGTTTACTGATCACTGATTAAAACCAATCATCATCGTCATCATCCCAGTTATTTTGGGGGGGAATATTGCGGGAACGATTGCCGCCGCTGCGGCTACTTTTACTATTGTTATAACTTTTTTCCTCCGAAGGGGGGGGACTTTGCCAATCGCTATCGCGGCCATTATCGTAATTGTCCCGATCGCGGGGGCGATAACTATCTTGATTAGCCGAATAATTGGGTCGATAATCGCTTTGATAACCCGGAGTACTGGGACGATAATCCTGACGATAACGATCGCGACGCGGTTCGGAGGGAAGATCATCTTCCTTATCCCCGGTAAAAGTCTTGCGAATAGCGCTAAAAAAGCCCTCGTCTTCCTCGTCGTATTGTAGGCGTACCTCGCGATTTAGTTCATATATAACATCCTGTAGGTCCGCCTGGGCGCGATCGATGCGACGGTCATCATTTTTCTCCAAAGCGTCGATAATTTCCGTACTCAAAGACTCAATTTGACGACGATAGGAACGGGTGAACTCATTACCAAAATCGAGAGTAACATCTTTTAAGCGTCGTTGGGCTTGATCCACCAGAGAGCGGGCGCGATTGCGTTTATCCACCTTTTCGCGACGGGTACGATCTGCTTCGGCAAATCGGGCAGCATCGCCGATCATGCGGTTAATTTCCCCTTCGCTGAGGGTAGAAGCGCCTTGAATGGTGACACTTTGTTCCCGTCCGGTCATTTTATCCCTAGCGGTGACTTGTAGAATGCCGTTAGCATCGATATCGAGGGACACCTGCACTTGGGGAATACCCCGGGGTGCGGGGGGGATACCGGTTAATTTAAAACGTCCCAGGGATTTATTATCGCTGGCCATTTCCCTTTCCCCCTGCAAAACGTGAATTTCCACCACAGTTTGATTATTTTCGGAAGTGGAAAAAAGGTCAGATCTGCGGACGGGAATAGTGGTATTGCGGGGGATTAACTTTTTCATCACACCGCCGATGGTTTCTAAACCCAAGGATAAAGGGGTCACATCGAGGAGCAGCACGTCTTTGACCTCGCCGCCCAAAATTCCCGCTTGAATAGCCGCCCCGACCGCTACAACCTCATCAGGGTTAACATTTTGATTGGGTTCCCTATCGATAAAACTCCGCACCAAATCCTTCACCACCGGCATCCGCGTGCCGCCGCCCACCAGTACCACTTCGTCTAGTTGGACGGGGGACAAACCGGCATCAGAAAGGGCCCGTTTGAGAGGACGACGGAGACGACTGATTAAATCGCCGCATAATTCCTCAAATTGGGCCCGACTCAGGCGAGTTTCGATGTGTTTTGGCCCGTCTTCCGTGGCGATGATAAAGGGTAGATTAATATCGGTGACACTGACCCCAGACAGTTCAATTTTGGCTTTTTCTGCCGCTTCTGTCAGTCTTTGTAAGGCTTGCCGGTCTTGGCGCAGCTCCACGCCTTCCTGTTCCAAAAATTGATTGGCTAACCAATCGACGATTCTTTTATCGAAATCATTACCGCCTAATTGGGTGTCGCCACTGGTGGCCTTCACCTCAAAAACGCCGTCACCCACTTCCAGGATAGAAACATCAAAAGTACCGCCCCCCAGGTCAAAAACGAGGATTTTCTTGCTTTCCTGTTCATCGAGACCGTAGGCAAGGGCAGCGGCGGTGGGTTCGTTGAGAATCCGCAGCACTTCTAACCCGGCAATTCGGCCCGCATCCCGGGTGGCTTGACGTTGGGAGTCGTTAAAATAGGCGGGGACGGTGATGACGGCCCCGGTAACTTCTTCCCCTAGATAACGGCTGGCTTCTTCGGCCAATCGCCGTAAAACTAGGGCGGAAATTTCTTCGGGGGCGAATTCTTTTTGCAGACGGGGGCATTTAATTTTGATATTGCCCATCTCATCCCGGCGGATGGTGTAGGGGACGCGCTTCGATTCGGGGTTTAATTCCGAGTAGCGACGACCTATGTAGCGTTTGATTGCATAGTAGGTGTTTTGGGGATTAAGTACCCCTTGTCGCCGGGCCATTTGACCGACCACTAACTCCCCATCTTTATTAAAACCGACCACAGAAGGAGTGGTTCTCATGCCCTCCGAGTTGGCGATGACCACTGGCTTTCCGCCTTCCATCACGGCGACGACGGAGTTAGTTGTCCCTAGATCAATGCCTACTACTCTACCCATGCTTGTTTTTGTCTCCCCCTAGATTTCGATAACTTCGGGACTTTTACCTTCGATCGATAGTTTAAATCGCTTAATGCTTGTTGACAATATTGTATCGAATTGTCTTAGGTTCTCGCTCTCGCTTCGGAGCGATTGAGGGTGTGATTACCGAAGTGGTCTTTTAGTGATCGCTTGTCATCCGGCTTGGGGGGTTTTAAATAGGGTCTGCGGCAAAAAGTTTTTCCTGGGTGTAGGGTGTGGGGTGTAGGGTGTGGGGTGTGGGGTGTGGGGTGTGGGGTGTAGGGTGTGGGGTCCCATTTTCAGACGGTCAATTACCTAATTTTCAGGGAAAAAGTCCCTCAATTTTCGCCCCGATCACTCTCGGCTGGCACTTTTTGAGGTCAAAAAAGCCTAAAGATATTATCCCACAAGGTTTTTAGATTTATTCAGCCAACCCTAAATATTGCTAGATTTGGAGATTTGCGCTATTAAACCTCTTGCAAAAGTCAAAAAGTAATCAATCCTGATGCTGAAAGCATCTATTCTTCTTTCTGTTGCCTGACTTCTGCAAGAAGTCTATCCACTAATTCCGGCGGGGCCTGACAACAAATAGAGATTCTTTCCCCTGTACTGGGATGATTAAAAAGGATTTGATTGGCATGGAGATAATAACCACAATCTCCCGGGACCGCATCCGGTCGCGGTAATCCTCCCACGCCATACAAGGGATCACCGATTAAAGGATAGCCAAAAAAGGCCAGATGAATGCGAATTTGATGGGGTCTGCCCGTAAAAATTTGTACTTCTAATAGGGTACTATCGGGATGTTTTTTTAAGACTCGACCATCACTGCGGGCCGATAACCCATCTGTGAGCGCACCGTAAACGTAGCCTAAAATGGGATGGGCGATTTTCCCGATCGCTTGATTAATAGTAAAATTATCTGGTATGTCGCCCTGACCAACTAAAGCTCGATATATTTTGGTAATTTTCCCCTCTCGCATCTGTTGACTCAATTTAGCTCTGGCGGGCTTTGATTTCGCCATTAAGACTATACCGGAAGTGCCGCGACCAAGACGATGAATTGGATAGGGAGTGACCTCGACATAATGCTGATGTACCAGATGGATAAGAGTATGTTCGAGAAATCCACCCCCCGCTAACACTGGTAATCCCGAAGGTTTCGCCACCACTAACACCTCGGCATCCTCGTAGAGTACCTCAAAAAAAAGCGGTACATCCGGTTCTGTCCACGGCGGGCGCTGATAGGTCAATTGCTGCCCGATTTCCAAGATTGTATCGGGGCAAGCGGGACGACCGTTGACGAGAATTGCTGCTGATAAAATGCGATCGAGCCATTCTTCTGGGCTAGAATGGGGATATTTGCCCGCATAGTAGGCTAATAGGCTTAATCCTGCCTGATTTCTGCTAATTTTATCTCGATAAATCCAACCTTGATTGGGCATTGGGGAATTATGAATTATGAATTATGAATTATGAATTATGGTTCTTCGATTTGTGTTATGCGATGGATGGGATTACAAGGGATGAAAACCTTATATAGAAAGAAATTCGGGGATTTATGTCAATTGTTTTCGATCTAGAACTAACTAATCAATTAAGTCTCTTGCCAGATAAGGATTTAGTTGATTTATGCCACCCGATCGAACCATACCAAGTAACGAAGAACCTGAATTATGAATTGGGGAGAAGGGAGCAGGAAGAAGGGAGAAAAAGCTGTCTCCTGTCTCCTGTCTCCTGACTTCTCACCCAATGTTCGACAAAGATAAGCAAAAATTATTTATTGACTCCAAAGACTTGAGAATATTTAAATTAACATTCCGCAATATTTACAAATTCTTAAGAATTAATTGAGAAAGATTTTTATTTAACAACGATGTTACAATGGTTGCAGCGATTTTACTGAATTTCATAATGGGTTATTTTGTGCTTTTTTGGGCAGCAATGGTTGAAACCCTTGCCACACCGACAAGGTGATCCTAATTAAGACAGGTAAATCAGTCAATTTCACCCACAACGATGATCTTTTTTTTGTGTAGTTTTATTGCAAAAAAAAAGTTTTTTTGACAAAAAGCACAAAGTATGCAGGAGCAGTTATTGCAGAGTGGCGAAGTGGGGGAGTGGGAATTATGAATTATGAATTATGAATTGGGGAGGTGGGGAAGTGGGGTGTGGGGAGAATCAATAAAAATAATCTTCTGCCTCCTGCCCCCTGCCGACCGCCGACCGCCCCTGCCCCCTAAGGGCTTCCAGTGGGGATTTACTCTACGACCCAGGGAGTGATGGCGGGAGTCCAATTAGCCAATTCTGCATCGCTAAACCAGAGACTAACTTCATCTTTGGCGGTATCTGGACCATCGGAACCATGGATAAGATTGCGTCCGACACTAATGCCAAAATCACCGCGAATCGTACCAGGTTCAGCATTGAGGGGATTAGTGGCGCCAATAATTTTTCTAGCGGAGGCAATTACTCCTTCTCCTTGCCAAACCATGGCCACCACGGGGGAGGAAGTAATAAAATCGACTAGAGAACGGAAAAAGGGTCTTTCTTTATGAACAGCGTAGTGTTTTTCCGCTAATTCACTAGAAACCTGCATCATTTTCAACCCAACCAGCGTAAAACCTTTAGCTTCAAAGCGTTGAATAATTTCCCCCACCAGATTGCGCTGCACACCGTCGGGTTTAATCATTAAGAAAGTGCGTTCCATACTGCCTCTTAAAATTTAGCCATAAATTGTCACAAAACCCAGATTAACCCAGAATGGCATCCTAGAGAATGGCAGAATTTCGCTTCAATTGCTGAGTCAGCTTGCTGTCCGACTGAGATAGAAAGTGTTCGTTTTGTCTCCCGACACCCTAGAAAAACTTTTTTAGTAAACCCTAAATATAGTGGTAATTTAGAGAATTACTGGGAAACAAAAGGTAAAAAGGTTGACATCCTCGCCGCCCTAAAAGTGCGGCGATTCCTAAACCTCACGATTTAAGTTTCTGCTTCCACCACCGTCGCATACCACAGTTAAAAAACCATGTACTGTCTTACACAGGATGATTGTCGCGGCGAATTGCCTTCGCCCTCTTTTAATAACTTCTGCTTATCGGTATAAGTGGGAGAGAGTCACAAATATTGAGATGCACCCAAAAGATGAGTCTAAAACTTTACTTTTTGCGTCATGGCGAAACCACAGCCAGTCAAACGGGTAGTTTTTGCGGTCGATTAGACTTGGAACTAACCCTGGCAGGCTATGAAATGGCCAAGGATTTCGCCCTTGCCTATCGAGATGTGCCTTGGACAGCGATCTATTCTAGTCCCCTCAAGCGCACCATGGCCACCGCCATCCCTTTAAGCGATCTCTTAGGTATTCCCATCCACAAACGGGAAGGATTAAAAGAGATTGCCTACGGCCAATGGGAGGGAAAAACCGCAGCCGAGGTTAATCGGGAGTTTCATGATGATTATGTGCGCTGGTTAGCAGATCCAGGCTGGAATTCTCCCACAGGGGGCGAAAAAGGCATCGATATCGCTCGCCGCAGTTCGGAAGTATTAGAGGAGATTGACCATAATCACGATGATGGCCATATTTTGATCGTTTCCCATAAAGCAACGATCCGAATCATGTTATGTTCTCTTTTAGGCATTGATATCGGCCGTTATCGCGATCGAATTGCCATGCCCGTGGCCTCGGTAACGATCGTCGAATTAGCCGAACACGGTCCCCTCTTTCAAGTTATAGGCGATCGCTCTCACCTCCGCAATGACCTGCGCTCGCGAGCGGGAACCTAACCAGTCAACAGTAACAAGGGAAGCCCCGGATTTGGTCTGCTGAAAAACTATGTGCTTGATGTTATATTTTCTACGACACGGACAGACAGCCTATAGCAAAACGGGAGGATACTGTGGTACTCCAGAAAATGACCCCGGTTTGACTGCCGAAGGCATCGAAATGGCCGAGGAATTCGCCGATGTCTATCGTTCTTTACCTTGGCGTGCAGCCTACGTCAGTCCCCTACAAAGAGCTATTCAAACCGCTAAACCCCTCTGTGAAGCGGTGGGACTAAAATTAGAAATCCGGCAGGGATTACAAGAGATCGGTTATGGTCTTTGGGAAGGTATGCACCCTAACGATATCGATCGTCAATACCATGATCTCTATGTGCGCTGGTTGACGGATCCTGCTTGGAATGCTCCCCCCAACGGGGAAAGGGGTATCGATATCGCCCGTCGTTCCGCAGCCGTTTTGGAGGAAATTGAACACACCCACAGTGATGGCAATATCCTGATCGTTTCCCATAAGGCCACCATCCGGATCATGCTCTGTAGTCTGATGGGTATTGATGTGGGCCGTTATCGCGATCGATTTGAAATGCCCGTGGCCGCTGTCAGTATTGTCGAATTAGGCAGTCGTGGCCCGCTTTTCCATGGCATCGGTTTACGTTCCCACCTCAGTGAGTACCTGCGTTCTCTTCCTTGCACCTAATCAGTTATCAGTGATCAGTGATCAGTTATCAGTGATCAGATGTCAGTTTTGATACTCAATCCGGTTATTAAAAACTGATTATCTATTCCCTCTTTTGCCTCTTGCCTTTTGCCTGTCCTGATATGTAGCCTATACTCAACGGATTTAGCATTACTTCCCACTTGATCATTCAATCCAAGCTTTTGGGGGGTTCTACCCCCCAAACCCCCCGTTGGGGGCGTGGCGCCGCCCCCAAACCCCCCGCGCATTAGTTTTTCGGTGGGATGCTTACACGCAGCTGCTGATACTCCCCACTTCCCATTTATGCCCAAAATCCATCACTTTGAGCTATTACCTTCCACTAATACTAAAGCTTGGCAATTATTAGAGTCGGGGGAAAATCCGCCTTTTGTGGTGACTGCTCGTCAACAAAGTGCTGGGAGAGGACAATGGGGACGGGAGTGGATTTCTGAACCGGGAGGATTATATTTATCTTTGGCGTTAAATCTTGATTTAGAGGTGGATAAATCTGCCCATCTCGTTCTCGCTACAGTTTGGGGCATCGCTTATCACCTCAATTGTCAAGAAATACCTGTTAAAATCAAATGGCCGAATGATTTAGTATTACTAGGGCGCAAACTAGGGGGAATTAACCTAGAAACCCGTATTCAGGGCCAAAAAATCCCGCAAGCAGTCATCGGAGTAGGCCTCAATTGGGCCAATCCCGTCCCCCCCACCGGTATTAATTTACAGGCTTTTACTGGCAATAAAATCACCTCGATCGCTCAATTAACCGATGTCACCAGTGATGCTATCCTATACGGCTATGAATATTACTGTCATCGCGGCATAAAAGCCCTATTAGCCTCCTATTTAGAACTTTTTGCCAATTTTGGTCAAAAGATAGCTTTTGAGGGCTATCAGGGCATAATAACCGGGGTAAGCGATCGAGGGGAATTAAAAGTTAAATTAACTTCGGACAATGCCAGTAGCGAAATTTATATACCGGCCGGTAGGGTTAGTCTCGGCTATAATTGAGTCTAAATATTTTTTTGACTAAACTGTGAGAAGTGAGGCCGCCCTATGTATCCTTCATCGGTGATATTGAAACTTTTTCTAGGAAAATCCTTAAAAAAGAAGCTGAGTTTATGCAGTGGTCTCGGTTTAGTGATTAGCGGTCTGATTACTCTTGCTCCCAATGCGATCGCTAATTCCGAAACTGGCAGCGAAACCCCGGTAGTGGAAAATGCCGCCCCGACTCTAAAAGCCCCCGTTATCAAAGAAAATACTAATCCTGCCCCCCGTCTGGCTATCCCCGAAAACCATCAAACCGATATGCCTACCCTTGCCCCCCGGGCCGGCGGTAAAAATAATTTTATCGATACCAGAAACTTTAACCCCCCCAGTTCCGTTGTTGTCACCGAGCGCCGCAGTGGTTGCCAAACCATCGCCCAAAATGGTCAACTGGTAGGAGGTAGCTGTAATCTGGCGGCCCGGTCCCCCCGTCGTCAGCCGGTCAGCACTGTGGCCAAACCCTTACCCCCGGTTAATCTGGCCCGGGTGCGTCTCAATCCTAATCCAGCCGTGCGAGTAGGACGGCAGCCCCGAAATCAGCCGGTTATCGCTAATAATTCCCTGGGTCGTTATGCCCCCACTCTCGTCGCTTCTAGCGCCCCGGTACGTCTGGCTGCCCCCACGGTGATTCCCAGTCAGGTGGTAGCCCTCAATCCCCCGGAATGGAATGGCGTAAAATTGGCTTTGGCCCCGGTGACTCGCGCAGAAGTGGAAGCAATCAGCGAAGCGACCACCTATGAGCGGGCCACCCGTTTAAGTCCCACGGATTCTAACCCAACTCAACGCACGGATTTACTCTTTCCCCTCGCCCTTCCCGCCCAAATTACCTCGGTTTTCGGGTGGCGAAATCATCCGGTCAGCGGGAATCGGGCCATGCACGCGGGTACTGATTTAGGCGCACCGATGGGAACACCTGTATTAGCCGCCTACGCAGGGGAAGTGGCCACCGCCGACTGGTTGGGAGGTTACGGATTAACGGTGATTTTACGTCACCTCGATGGTAGTCAAGAATCTCGTTATGCCCACCTTTCGGAAATTACCGTCAAACCGGGAGAATGGGTGGAACAGGGCGCAGTTATCGGTCGTGTGGGTAGTACGGGACTTTCTACCGGTCCCCACCTACACTTTGAATGGCGACACCTAACCGAACAGGGTTGGACCGCCGTAGATGCCGGTTTACATCTAGAATTAGCCCTCGATAATCTGGTGCAGAGAATGCAAATGGCCGCAGCCACTGACCCTAATCAGAATTAATTTGTTTTGGGTTACAACTCTAGCGGTTTTTGGAACTTAAAAACGCATCGTTGAGCTTTTGCCCAATTGATGCGTTTTCATACATTCGCAGTATTAAGTAGTTGGACAAAAATAAAGTTAACTGTGGGGTAAGGGACTTGCGCTTTGATAATGTACCTTTTGGGCGAACGCAGTTCGCCCCTACATTGTGGACAAAATCCGTTACTGTAGGGGCGCAAAGCTTGCGCCCTCCGATCAATTGGGATATTATTCCCCTCGACTCCAGAAGATTTTTTAGATTCTGAAACATTAGTACAGGTCGATTTAATGCAGCAAAAGATTCAACAATATATACAAACCCTATCAGTAGAAAATTTAAAGATGATTCTAGAATTTGCCGCTTATTTGTCAGATAAAGAAAGTGAAAAGGCAACGCAAGAAATTAGAGCAATCCCGAATATTATGGAACATTTGAAAGAAGCTGAAATGGATTTACAATCAGGTTGCCTCATTGATTGGGAAAGCTGAAATAACTTATAAAGTCCGTTTGACAGCTAAAGCAAATAAAGTTTATTCTGAAGCGGATTCAATCTTAAAAAAGAAGATTGCTAAGTGTTTAAAACTCGTTCAAGAAACACCGAAAAATCACCCTCAAATTAAAGCATTAAAGGGAGAATTTGCCTAGAAGTATCGCTTCCGCGTTGGAGACTATCGGGTTATCTATACCGTTGATGATAGTCAGTCTCAAGTTATCGTCTTGCTGATTGAACATCGCAGTCAAGCTTACCGCCAATAAATAGGGTTTGCGGCAAAAAGTTTATTGTTGAAGTCAGTCAGGAAGCGGGAGTTTCAGGCTTTGTTGTCCTCTTTTTGCACTAATTTGTGTTCTATAAAAATGGTAATGCAAGGTTTTTGAAGCTCCCAATCCTCCTAGTGTTAATATTCGCTAATCTCATGCAATTGGAAAGGCAAGATTTGAGAAAAAAAGTAGAAGTTAAGGAACGCGGAGCATTCGTTCTTCGATTTCTTGCCAGACGGTAGGGGAAATATTAACAGCCACTTTTTGGCATTCGAGAATCCGGCGATTAATATAAAAATAATGCTCGTCTATTTCGCGAATTTCGTCGGTGGATAAATTAAGTAATTCAGGCGTTAAATTAAAAGCAGTATTCCACATTTTCAAGAATTGATCAGCAAATTCTTCATGTTGTTTTTTACTTGCTTTATCATCAGGAATAATTTGTTTGAAAGCCTCTAAATCAGCGCTTAATTGGGAAAAATTAACCTTAGAAACAATTCGATACTGAGCCAATAAGTTAACTAACTGGACAAACTCATCAATGTTGGCGACGGCGATGCTGTTGGTGATGGTGATGGTGATGCCGTAGGCGAACTCGTGGGCATAGGCTTTGGCGATCTTCTGGGCGTTGGAGATGAAGCGGATGGAGATGATGGTATGATTATGATGATCATGACCATCGTTCTTCATGGAGAAGGTCTCGTAAAAATTGGAGTGGGCGATGGAGGAGATGGTGTCGAGGCAGTCGGCGATGGAGATGACGTTGGCGTTGGCGTTGGCGGCGATGACGAGCCAATTGGCGATCGCTCTTCTTCCTACAGGTTTAATCGAACTATCAACAGAATCTTTAGTCATCTCATCTGCCCATTGCAAAATCGGCACTAATTTTTGACCGAGGGGCGTTTTAAGATAATTATGGGCTTCTTTCTCCATTGCTAATAACAATTTATCGGCTTTCCCTCGCATCAAACCCGCCACTAACAAAAAAACCTCTTGCCAACGAGTTTCTGTTACATAATTCTTAACTGTTTCTTCAATCAAATCATTATCATAGATATACTGAGCCGTCAGGTATTCCTGAAGGGTTAAATGAGAAAAAGAATAGATATCTCTCGCCCGCTCTACTAAAATTCCCTGTTCAATTTCAATGGTTTTTAATACTTTTTCTCCGTCTAGATGTTGCGGAGCATTTAAGTTTTGTTTAAGGTGATCTTTAATTTGCTTAACAACTTCTCGTTTTTCTAGAAAAAGTTTATCTGCTACAAAATTCTGATAAGCAATTTCAGATAGCAAAATTTCTTCTTGCTCAATACTGAGATTTTCATAAACTAAACCGCGATTAGGTAAACGTTTTTCGGCTGACCATTTTTCCAATAAAATTCGTAACGCATCTTGATAAAGGCGACTGCGATTTGTGGGAAAAGATTGATTTTCATCATAAACCAAACACAAAAAAGTCAACAATAACGGTGTATGAGCTAACTCTTTTGCACTTTTATACTCCTCCTTTTGCAACAGTTCCCAACAATTTTTAGCCGTCTCATTTTTCCGATCTAATTCCGAACTAAACCAATGTTCAATAAAACTTTGAATTTGCTGATCATCAAATTCGACAATTTCAATATCGGTAAATCGTCGAAGATGAGTTCTAGCAGCAGTGCGACAGGAGAGAATAAAACGATTTTTATAATGCCTATCTACAAAATCTTTAATTTTCTCGATTACATTATTCACATTAGCTGTTGGCACTTCATCCAAACCATCTAATAAAATTAGTAATTCCCCTTTTTCTAGTTTATTGCTAATATTTTTTTCCACGTTGGGAAAACCACAGATTTTAAACTCCTCTTCAATTAATGCCTGAATATTAATCTCGTTTTCTTTAAAGTTTTTCAACTCCAGTAAAACAGGTGTTAGAGGATGCTGATAACTGTCTTTATTTCCCTTGAGAGCTTCTAAACCAACTTTTCGCAAAAATGTAGATTTACCAATACCAGGATCACCAAGTACCATTAAATATTGTTCTTGATTAGCCAAAAGTAAACCATCTTTTTTACCATCATCCCTAAAGTTAAACCGTCGCTGCTTACTCTCACGGTATTTATTTTCTAAATTTTCATCATAATAATCCCTGACTAAATTCCCCAAACATTTGACATTAACATAAATTGACTCCAAATCCATAGGCTTAGACATTTTTAAAACCTTAATCATGCCGTGCCGATCCCAGTAACGTTGAGTATATTCCCGTAAAAAAAGATACTTTCCCTCTTTGAAAAGCTGTCCGACATCTTTATTCAATAACTCATTTTTATTAATACCCTCCCACCCCGATTTAATCATTTGGCCAATAAAATTATTAGTCAATGCCGTTACAATGGTTGTTTCAATTCCTGTCATAACTTAACCCCTGTAAACCCTCTGAAGTTCAGTATAAGCCAGAAAGCGGGTTTCCCAACAACTCAGAAAGCGGGTTTTTCATCATCAACCCAGAAAGCGGGTTTCTTAAAGAAACCCGCTTTCTAATCTCTTAAACGGCTAAACTGAGAATAGCTGCCTTTCTTGACTCTCATTTCTCAGATTGTAAAATAATGCAAATTTATCTTGACTATAGTGCCACTACCCCCACTCATCCCCAAGTGATCGAGCGGGTTGCCACTATTCTCCGGCATCATTGGGGCAATCCCTCCAGTTTACACACTTGGGGACAGGATACGGCGACAGTCATCGAAATGGCCAGAGAAGAGGTAGCAGGGTTAATTAATGCCAATCCAGACCAGATTATCTTCACTTCTGGCGGCACGGAAGCCGATAATTTAGCGATTATCGGGGTTGCTCAACAGTATAACCGCCCCCGTCATATAATTATTTCTAGTGTGGAACATTCGGCGATCGCTGAACCCTGTAAACAATTAGAGCAGCAAGGTTGGCAAATTACTCGTCTTCCCGTCAATCGTCAAGGTAGGGTTAATCCTTTAGACCTAAAAGCCGCAATTCAAAGCGATACGGTCTTAATTTCCATTATTTACGGACAAAGTGAGGTGGGAACCCTACAACCGATTGAAGAATTGGGCAGCATTGCCAGAGAAAGGGGAGTTCTTTTTCACACCGATGCGGTGCAGGTGGCGGCAAGATGCGATATTGATGTGCGGAAACTGCCCGTAGATTTATTATCTCTTTCCAGCCATAAAATTTATGGAATGCAAGGATCGGGGGCTTTATACATCAGAGCCGGTGTTGATATTTTACCATTACTGCGGGGCGGTGGTCAGGAAAAAGGCCTGCGATCGGGAACCCCAGCCGTACCAGCGATCGCCGCTTTCGGTTTAGCGGCCGAATTAGCCCAAAAAGACTTAATTAGCGAAAAAATGCGTTTAATCGCCCTGCGAGATCGATTATTTGACCTCTTAGCCGATTATCCTTATCTGCTGCCCACGGGGGACCGATTCTATCGTTTACCCCACCACGTCAGCTTTATTGTCCGTCCGGACGATGACAGTCACATCACGGGAAAACAGCTAGTTCGTCAGCTTAATTTAGCAGGAATCGGCATTAGTTCCGGATCCGCCTGTCATAGTGGCAAACTTTCCCCTAGTCCAATTTTAAAAGCTATGGGCTACAGCGATCGAGAGGCACTAGCGGGAATTCGTTTAACCCTGGGAAGGGACACCAGCGCCGCCGATATCGATTGGACGGCTCTAGTATTAAAACAAGTGATCGATCGCTGTTTATCTGCTTTAATTGTTAGCAAGAGTTAGTTTATCCCTCAAATTGTCCTTCGATCAAGATAATTTCGCCAAAATCGGGAATCCATGCCACCCAACGGCCCTGATCCTGTTCACAGAGTAGTAGAGCTTCATCAAAGCTGTATGGAGAGGGAAGCATTCTGAGTTGTACCCATGTGTTTGCTTGGGGGCAAGTAACAACGGCAGTAGTGCGAGATTGTAGTAAGAACATACACAGATCACCCTGATAATTCTGTATCTAAATTTACAAAAAAACCGATGACTGTGGGTAACTTTGTTTGAAATCTTTACATCTCCAGAAAATTATCGGCTGCATCTCCTAATTTGTGACTTTACCTCACCTATAGGTCAGCAGCAGAAGTTATTCCAAGAGGGCGAATGCAATTCGCCCCTACAATAATATTATTGCGCCCAAAATTTCCTCTAGATATTTCGACCAAATTGAGCCGATTACGCCAATGACCGGCACTTTTTTGATTTCAAAAAAGCCTCAAGATATTATCCGACAAGGTTTTTAGATTTATTCGGCCAATCCTAGTTATGATCATTACTGGTACATGATAGTTAATAACTGGTAATGGTAAGTTCTTTCCCTCGCAGCTATAAAATCGCCGTCATCGGTGACGTTCACGACCAATGGGAAATAGAAGATAATTTAGCTTTAGAAGCTTTACAAGTGGATTTAGCCCTATTTGTCGGCGATTTTGGCAATGAATCCCTAGAAATTGTCGGTCGGATTGCCAGTTTGTCCTTACCAAAAGCCGTTATTCTCGGTAATCATGACGCTTGGTATAGCGCCACCCCCTGGGGACGAAAACAATGTCCCTACGATCGCGATAAAGAAGATCGTGTCACCGCTCAGTTAGAATTATTAGGGGTTGCCCATGTGGGTTACTCAAAACTAGACCTACCCAGTTTACAGCTTTCGATTGTTGGGGGTCGTCCCTTTACTTGGGGGGGATCCGAGTGGAAAAATGGAGAATTTTTGCAAGAACGCTATAATATCAGCAGTTTTGCCGAATCTACTGCCAAAATTATCGCTAATATTCAAGATACTGCCTATAATAACCTGATTTTTTTAGCTCACAATGGTCCGGCTGGACTAGGAAAGGAAGCGGAAGCTATCTGTGGTCGCGATTGGCAACCCTTGGGAGGGGACCACGGGGATCCGGATTTAGCAGCGGCCATCGAACAAGCACAGCTATTAGGAAAACAGGTTCCTCTCGTCAGTTTCGGTCATATGCACCACCGTCTCCGTCATACTACTTCCCGTTTACGCAATCCCGTGGTCACTTCCGAGATGGGAACTGTTTATCTAAATGCTGCGAGTGTCCCTCGCATTCTCCACTCCGATAGGGGTAAATCTCGCAATTTTTCCCTAGTCACTCTTGAAGAAGGTCTAGTCACAGAAGCATCTTTAATCTGGTTGAATGATAATTTCGAGATTATCAGTAATAGAAAACTTTATCACTCCGGAGCGTCAATCGATCGCCTATCTCCTCAATCTTGTTATTCTTAAGTTTTGAAAATAGACCTTTTCTTAATCTTATGCGGTACAACCACTAATATCAGTTATCAGATGTCAGGTTTCAGTTAACTGTTTACTGATAACTGAAAAAAAGCTCCCCAATTCATAATTTATAATTCATAATTCATAATTTATAATTCATAATTCATAATTTATAATTCATAATTCATAATTCCCTATAGATAGTTAAGTTTTTGAGCGAGTAGAGGTAAAGCAAGAGCGATAGCAACACTAACAATCATACCGATAAAAGCTTTCAAGGCATCCCCTAAAACCAATTTACCCGTGGCGGCTAAATTAGGGGTTTCTCTGGTTAAAGTCAGAGAAATTTCTCGACCTCCTAATAAACCTAAAAATACCCAAGTGGTACTCATGGGAATATGATTATAGCCAACAAAAAACAGTAAAATTAAGCCATAAATCAAGTTAATAATTGTTGCAGAACGCGGATCATGGGCGTTAGTTTTGCTAGTGACAATTTTCTCGATTTGACCACCATGATTAATAAAAATGATGGTTTGCAGGAGTAGCATAACTGTTAGAGATAAAACTAACCATGTTGCTGCTAACTTTCTGGGAAGATAGGCGAAAATATTAGCAAAATCTTGCATTAACCATTGACTCCAGAGAAACCCGGTGGATAACCACTGTAAAACCACCCAGATTTTTTGAGGTTCTTTATTAACTGTTTCTAGGAAAAAGTTTTCTAATCGATAAATAATTCGATAGATGACTAACCCCACTATAACAGCAAGAGCATAACCCCAAGCGGATTTAACTAACATTTCATCTAGAGATTGGGGAGCAAAAACTGTTAAAACTAAAAAGGTTGTACTCACGGGTATTCCCCAAGTGGTGAGAATTAAAATTGCTAAGGGAGGAACGATATAAATCCAAGTAAAATTTTCTGGTAAGGGAATCATTTCTAGTCGATTATAAGCCACATCTCCCTGATTAATGTACCAACCAGCGATAAAAATCGAGGCTAAGATTATACTGGAATACAGCCATAAAATCCACCAGGGACGTTCTTCATTGGCACTTAAAAAAGTCCCTAAAGTCTGTAGGGAATCGTTGGCAACGATTGCATAAGCTGATAGAATAAAGCCAGCAATCATAAAAAAATTACTCATAGACAGTGGGAATTATGAATTATGAATTATGAATTATGAATTATGAATTATGAATTATGAATTATGAATTATGAATTATGAATTATGAATTATGAATTATGAATTATGAATTATGAATTATGATGAATTATGAATTATGAATTATGAATTATGAATTATGAATTATGAATTATGAATTATGAATTATGAATTGGGGAGAATAAATAAAAATAATCTCCTGACAACTGGCTCCCGAAAACGAAAACTTCCTACCTACCTATTAATATAACCGCTATAACTCCTTAATTTTGCTTTAAAAAATCCCTCGCTAAATAGAAAGCAGCTAAACTACCAGAGACGGTAATTTCTTGGGGATTAATTTCCTGTAAAGGTCGAAGAATAACTTCAATTTCCTCGGTAACATCTAACTTTTGTTGACCGGTGGAAATAGCATTAAGAGCCAAAAAAATGTGAATTCTGTTAGTATCTTTAACGGGATTATCATACAAAACAGCTAGAGGTATTAGAGAATCACTTTGATAACCAGTTTCCTCCTCGAATTCTCGACGCGCTGCCGCAGTAATATTATCTTCACCCGCATCTACTGCTCCGGCGGGAAATTCCAATAAAATTTCCTTAACTCCGTGACGATATTGACGAACAAAAACCAATTGATTATCCCCAGTAACTGGAACAACTAACACAATTTCAGGACGAATATTAACAAAATAATCGTCGATAACTTGTCCAGAGGACAACTTCACCACGTCTTGACGGACTTGACACCAACGATTATGAAAAACTAGCTCAGATTTAATAATTTGCCATTTTTTTAAATTAGTCATCGACAATCCTGTTATAATTGCAGTGAAATTACTAAACTTTTTTCGCAGATAATTATAAGTAAGTAGGTAGGCGTTAAAAATTATCAGACACTCCCGTTATTAAGGGTAGGGTTGATTCATGAATCAACCCTACCTTATCAAGGAGGGATCGAACCTAAAATCCATTTTTAATTTAATTATAACCAGCTACTTAAGTGCTTCTAATTAAATTGCAGATAGATTTTGCTTTCGATTCCCCCTGCTATGGTTACTCGGCTCTCCTGTATCTATATAATAGACAAAACTTATCCGTTAGGTATTACCTTAATAAATTGAAAAAGTACGTTAAGTAACACATCTTACCACAAAAGCCAGCCTGATGGTGATTTCAGAGGACATAGTAAGACCAATGGCTTTTCAGAAAACGAGCTATTTCTAGAAATTGTGCTGATGCTGTTTCGTTAAGACAAAATTAGTTTGGCAAAAGCGAAAAGCTCCCCAGGACGCACCCTAGAAAATCTCAAAAAAAAATCGACCCACCTAGCGGCGGGAAAAAGAGAAAAAGGGTAAAAAGGGTAAAAAGGGAAAAAGGGTTATAGAGTCCTCCCAGCACCGCACACCACCCGAAAACCGAAGTCGTCGTCGGTGAGGCCGCGGCGGTTGTAGTTGCTGCGGTAAGCAGAACGGCAGTTATTTGGATCGTAGTACCAAGAACCGCCCCGCCGTATGCGATAATCATTATCATTATTATTTATCCAAGCACTGCCATCCGTCGGCGCTCCGATATAGTTATCATGCCAATCGTCTTCGCACCATTCCCAAACATTGCCACTCATGTCATAGAGTCCCCAAGCATTGGGTTTTTTCTGTCCCACAGGATGAGTTTTACTCTGAGAATTTGCGATATACCAAGCGTAATCTCCTAACTGACTAGCATCATCACCGAAATAATAGCGAGTAGTAGTCCCCGCACGACAAGCATATTCCCATTCCGCTTCCGTCGGTAGGCCATAGGTTTTCCCGGTTATTTGACTCAATTTCTGACAAAAGGCTTGAGCATCATCCCAACTAACCTTTTCTACCGGATTTTGCGGATTGTTTTGAAAGTGAGAGGGATTGGTTCCCATTACCGCTTCATATTGTGCCTGAGTCACTGGATATTTCCCGATCGCAAAACTGTTGACTTTAACTTGGTGTGGAGGCTTTTCATAATCACTATCAGGAGAACCCATGAGAAATTGACCTGCTGGTAAGCTCACCATCTCCAGTGTTACTCGATTGGGTAGTTTTTCGGTAAATGGAGTAGGTGAAACAGGCTTTTTGACTGCTGCCGGTGCTGGTGGAGGTGACGGGGGAGAATTCCATCCCACAGGTTGTAAGGCATTTAAAACCTGTTGTGCTGTCCATCTTTGTTTTCTATCTTTTTGCAAACACCCTTCAATAATCTGTTTAAACTCTTTCGGTAAACTGGGGATTTGTAGCTCACAATTCATCACCTTCGCCATTAACTGGTTAATATCATTATTAAACTTATAGGGAAGTTGATTAGTGGTCATTTCGATTAACATAATACCTAATGACCACAAATCCCAAGCTGATGAAATATCCCCCCTAAAGGCTTCGGGAGGCATATAAATAATTGTACCGCTATTGTGGACTGTTTGAGTGTGGCTTTTGTTATTTAAAGTTCTAATTAAGCCAAAATCTGCTAACTTGTATTGTTGATTAACCTTGAGGATATTACCCGGTTTTAAATCTCGATGGACTTTATTTTGTCCATGAAGATAATTTAAACCTTGGGCGACTTGAGCAGCAATATTTTTAATCTCACTTGATGATAAACCGCCTTTGGCAATGTGATTTTCTAGGCTACCCTGTGCCAATTCCATCACTAAATAAAGCATCTCCGTATTGAGAAAAGTAAATTCCCCCACCGAATAAGCCTTAATTAAATTAGAATGTTCTAACTTTCTGGCATTTGTTAATTCAATTAATTTATCATCGCTACTTTCGGGAATAACTTTAACAGCAACTTCTTGGACCGATGTATTTCTGACCATTTCACTAGCATGAAATACACCCCCAAAACCACCGGCACCGAGAAACTTATTAAGACGATAGGGGCCTATTTGTTGCCCTTCCAACATCTTCATCATTTGGTCTAGCATAATAATAACTCCTGAATTAATCAATTTTTACGTTGTGTAACTATCCTATTAAATGAGTGGTTATAATTATTAAATTGAAGATAGATTGTGCCTTTGATCCCCCCTTGATCCCCCCTTGATAAGGGGGGCGCAGATCCCCCCTTGATCCCCCCTTGATAAGGGGGGCGCAGATCCCCCCTTAATCCCCCCTTGATAAGGGGGGCGCAGATCCCCCCTTAATCCCCCCTTGATAAGGGGGGCGCCGATAGGCGGGAGGATATGAAAACTTTTAACACCTACCTACTTAGGTACTTATTAAAGTATAAGATAGATGTGCCTTTGATTGGGTGCATCTCATTTTTGTAAATCTACTAATTTGGAATTTTTCATGGGAAACTTTCTCCTAAAATTGGGCGTTACTTTCGGTTTTATCACTCAATCCAAGGAGCTTCTAGGTTCTGTGTGATAAGTTTAACTTACTCTATGATCGATCAATCTTTGTGTTCTTTGTGTCTTTGTGGTTCCTTCCACTCCCTCGCTAGGAGGAATGTATCTTAGAATACATTTTACCCACCAAACCTAAGAGATCCGAACAGCTTACTAAGAGCTAATTTCACGGCCGAGGTACTCAAGCTTATCTAGAACAGATTGAAGCAAAGATCGCCGCTGCTCGACGACAATATCTAAGTTAGCCAACATATACTTTACGTCTTTGTAGGCATTGTCCAGCAAGGCTAGTAATAATTCGCGATCGCCAGCGCTCTCTTTTTCTGATGGGGTGCGGGTCCGTTGGGGTAATAAGTCCGCCGGTGGAGAAGGAAGGGAGGGCGATCGCTCGGACTCTAGCTGTTGAATGGTTTGTTGTAAATTTTCAATCACCCCATACATTTCCATCGGGTCAAAAACCCTTAACAGACTGGTTTGTGTGACAATACCCAACCCCCGACCCCAGTTCCAAGAAACCACCAAACGCCCCACCCGCCGTTTTTGCATTTCCTGATGGGCCGTCCACAGGGAATCCTCGGGACTGAGGAGAAATAACGGCGTACTCATCACCGTCTGGGCCCTAGTTTTGTGCAGATCGATTTGAACTGCTTGAAACTGGACAAGATCTCGCTCTGTCACAATACCAACAGGGTAGTCATTGTCTTCGGAATTTCTCTGGGTGATCACCACACAACTGACACGATGTTCCGCCATTAACTGGGCCAATTGCAAGACTGTGGCGGTGAGTGGGGCCTGTACCACTTGACTGGTCATCACATCGGATACGCGACGAAACCGCAACAGATTGGCCGGACGCAATATCTGGCGAATACTTTCATGGGAAATCACCCCGATTAAGTGTCCTTGGTCATCGACAATCGGCAAATGGCGAATGCGGTAGCGCCGAAACAAAAACAGGGCAGCAAAAATGTCTTGAGCAGATTGCTGGGGCAACGTGATCAGGGGATGCACCATCACATCGGCAACGGTTGTCTCGGACAGGTTAATTCCTTGGGCGGTGAGTCGCACCACATCCCGTTCTGTCAAAATTCCTAATAACTCTTGCCCCTGCACCACCAGCAGACAGCTAACACGCGCTTCTCCGGCCGGAGGAGCTAGAGGAGATAGGTCATCGGTGAGCAAACACAGACGACTATGGGCCTGACCGATCATGGCGATCGCATCTGCCAGGGAAGTGGTTGGCGGCACCGTCAAGGGGTGGCGATTGATCGCCTTTTCCAGATCGGGGGCCCAACTCAGAGGTGTATCGAGGGACATCAGCACCATCCTGCAATCGCAAAGGCCAAGATAGACAGAACAGCCACTGGGCAAAGAACCCAGACTCTCAGAGTTGCCAAAACCCGTTCTAAAACTATCTCAAAGTGTAGCGTCATTTAACTTTTTCCTAAAAGATGTAACGTTTTGTTACAATTTTTATTAAACTCGTAAAGATTTTAGACCCACTTCGGTGTATCATAGAGGGATGTAACAGGTTAAAGCCTGAAACTTTTTATTTAGGGGTTATTCAGCCTCTAATGGTTTCAGGGGCGGCATCACCAGACGCTGGGGTGAGTACTTCCGGGTTCTGGTCGGCCTGAAGGGTTACTCCGGAAATTCTGGACACCTTTCCATAAAGTCGATCCAGCACCCGCTTTACGGAAATACGCTGCCATGGTAGACCGCGTTTGGTGGTGTAGCCCTGTTCATTAAGCCAATCGGCGATCTTCTGCAAGGATTTCCCTGATTTGTGATGACGGCGAATCAGTTCAATGACCCGGCACTCTTCCGGATCATCCACTAATTCCCCATCGATCGATCGTTGTCCAAAGGCAGGGGAGCCGTAGCCCGCATAACCACCGTTGCTTGCTTTTGCTTGTCTGCCTTGTTCTAGCCGCTCCCAGGCAGATAAATCGTTGGAAGGGGTCGCTGTCATAGGGTATCTAAATGCAACAACTTGCAAAACCATATTATCGCAACTTAACGTCGCAAATTTGTTTTGATTGGGGGCAGCCGATGACGACTTACAAATTAAAACCCGCGCATGAGCAGGGACTAGATGTCACCATCGATGTCTGGGACAACCAAACTATAGACGATACCCCCGGGAGGCGGACAAAGTTAAAGGGTCAAAGGCCAAGCATTTTTAGATGAGGAGCGGTTCAAAGCTGAATTTATATTGTAAAACGCAGCGATCAGAGAATTTGTACTAAGTTACACAGCATCAATCTGGAGATATAAACATGGGTACGGCTACATTTATTCAAGATGAAACTGAATTTGATTCCCTCTTAAAGAGTGAATCTCTGTTGGTGGTAGATTGCACGGCAACCTGGTGTGGACCTTGCAAACTGGTGGCTCCGTTGATCGATCGATTGGCTGATGACTATCGCGATCGCGCCAAAGTCTTCAAACTTGACCTGGACAGTAACAAACCCGTGGCCAAACGCTTTGAAATTAAAAGTATTCCGGCTGTCATGGTATTTAAACAGGGGAAATTGATAGAAACATTAGTTGGGGTTAAACCCTATGAAGAATTTACGGCAGCCGTAGAACGACAATTATAGTCTTCCACTGTGAACAAACACTCTGGGCAAACGTCCGAAGTTGACCCTTTCCTTCTCACACCACTATTTAATTTTGAGGTATGGCGATGAACAAGCTTATAGAAATCCGGTGTCCCAACTGTGGCAGCGTAGCTCAACGGCTCTTGAGCGATCGCCTGCCCGCAGGATATAAGTGTCCGGCCCGGCAAGTTGCTCAGACGGAATGCCCAGTGTGTGATTATTTCATCGCCATGTGTTGGCAAAATGGCGCTGTGCTGGAGGCCTATGCTCCAGGCACTCAGGGGAACACAGCCGCCGCCACCCCGTCCCAAACCCAACCAGCGATCGCCCATTGGTCTTTGTCATCTGTGTTCAAAGTGGCACTCAGCCCACAAGAGTCTAGGAAATTGCTATCGGGCCAACCCTAGTCAACTTTTGCGTTTATACCAGTTCTTTAATTTAACAACACCATCCAACTCCTATGCTGCAAGCTCAAGAAATTATGACCCAAAACGTTGTCACCATTCGTGGTTCGGCAACGGTTGCCGATGCCGTGAAATTGATGAAAGAAAAACAACTGCGGGGGTTGATTGTCGAACCGCGCCATGAACAGGACCCCTATGGAATTGTCACCGAAACCGACATCGTTTACAAAGTGGCGGCCTTTGGCCACGATCCTAAAACTATGCGGGTCTATGAAATTATGGCCAAGCCCTGTGTGGTGGTCAATCCCGAACTGGGGGTGGAATATGTAGCCCGGTTATTTGCTCAAACCCGCATTCGCCGCGCACCAGTGATTCAGGGCAAAACTTTGCTGGGTATTATTTCTGTCAGTGATATTCTCTTCAAGAGCGATTTTGTTGAAAAGCCCAAGCGGTTGTTCATTGAAGATGAAATTGAAGCAGCCCGGGAAGACGCACGGGCAATTTGTGCGGCCAAGGGTGAAACCTCTCCCGATTGCGCTGCGGCCTGGGATGTGGTTGAGGAACTCCAAGCGGAAGCCTCCCATCAACGGGTCAAAAAACAGGGGACTAACTCACTTCAGTCCTACTGCGAAGCCAATCCTGATGCCTTAGAGTGCCGCATTTATGAGGATTAAATCCTGGCGGGTTTTGGGAGAATCGATCGCCTTGAGGATCTCGCCGATCGGTTTCCCCGCGCGATCGAGTTCTTGATCTCCACCTTTTCGGATGGGAGATAGATCGAGCGCTTGCGCTTACCGAATTCGACTTGATCGGGGGTCTGTGGGTACTTAGAGTCTGCTGAATAAATCTAAAAACCTTGTTGGATAAGAATTTTAGACTTTTTTCCCATCAAAAAGTGCCAGACATTGGGGGGATCGGGGGGGAAATTTAGGCACTTTTTCGGAAATTTAGGCACTTTTTCCCTGAAAATTAGGTAATTGACCCTCTGAAAATGGGTAAAACCCTACACCCCACACCCCACACCCCACACCCTGCCCCCACGAAAAAGTTTTTCAGCAGACCCTAGCTTATGCCCCTAATTCCCCTGAGAGGAGATAATCAAGAAAAGTCTTGGCGATCACGGATAGTTTTTTATCCTTGGGATAAACCACATACCAATGGCGTTGGATGGGAAAATCTTCCACGTCAAGGATGGTAAATTCCCCATTGGGAGGATCTAAATTTAAGACGTGCTGAGACAGAACCGAAATTCCTAAACCACCGGCGACCGCTTGTTTAATGGCTTCATTATTGCCGATTTCCAAACGCAGAGATAAAGTGATACCATGATCGAGAAAAATTTGCTGTACTGCCCGTCTAATTCCCGATCCCATTTCCCGCATAATAAAAGGTTCCCCTTGCAGCCGTTTAATCGGAATTTTTTTCTGTCCCGCTAGGGGGTGATCTTTGCGTGCAATGACCACAAGGGGATTTTCCAGAAACGGTTGAATCTCCAGGTTTAGATCTTGGGGGGGTTCGCTTAAAATATATAGGTCATCAACATTATTGATAATCCTTGCTTCTAGGTCTTGGTGATTGGTCAATTCTAGGGACACATCTACCCCTTGGTACTGTTGACAAAAAGGACCTAGGATCTGAGGGATTAAATATTGGGCTGTGGATACCGCCGCTAAACGCAGTTTACCCTGTTTAATGCCCTTGATATCAGCGATCGCCATCTCAAAGTTATCAAGATCCTTGAGGACTGCCTGACAGGTGACTAATAAACTGCGTCCGGCCTCGGTTAAATACAAACGTTTGCCTATCTGTTCAAATAAGGGCAGACCCACTGATTTAGTCAGTTGTTTCATCTGGGTAGAAACGGTGGGTTGGGTGATCGATAGTTCTTCAGCAGCCCTGGTGAAACTGCCATGACGAGCGGTCGCTTCAAAGACAATCAGTTGATGTAAAGTGGCGTGAATCAAGAGAGGCCTCTAGAGAGCTACACTTCTGTTACTGCCTTGAGGAGCTTTGCTAAACAGAAGCAGGAATGGAGGGGAACGAGTGAAAACCTCCCCACACCGCTTACATCATAGGTTTAAATCAATACTTTTGTAAAGATATATCGATTTAAACTCAATTTATAAAATTTGCTTGTCAAGATATCCGTTCTAGTATAGATTTATAACAATCGATCTTTAAAAACCATAAACTTTTGTCTATCAAGGCTGGTCTCTCAACCGCCGGCTTTGTTGTGGCAAAAAACCCTTTGCTCAGTTGGATTCTCATGGAAATAACCAATCGTATTCACTTTGACAATTTGCGGGGCGATATATTCGGTGGTCTAACAGCTGCCATCGTTTCTCTCCCTCTAGCTCTCGCTTTCGGTGTAGCTTCTGGGGCTGGAGCGATCGCTGGTTTGTACGGTGCTGTCTGTGTGGGTTTTTTTGCTGCCCTTTTTGGTGGCACACCCACGTTAATTTCGGAACCAACGGGGCCGATGACGGTAGTAATGACGGCGATCGTGGCCAGTTTAACCGCCAAAAATCCCGAATTAGGCCTACCCATGGCCTTTACGGTAGTCATGTTAGCGGGCATTTTCCAGATTCTGTTCGGTATCTTCAAAATGGGTAAATACATCACCCTGATGCCCTATAGCGTTATTTCTGGCTTTATGTCTGGGATCGGGGTAATCCTGATTATTCTGCAAATTCCGCCATTTTTAGGGCAAGCCGCCCCCAAAGGAGGGGTTTTAGGCACAGTGCAGAAAATCCCGGAACTACTCTCTAATATCAATCCCCCCGAAGCCATTCTGGGGGCGATCACCTTGGCGATCATCTTTCTGATGCCCTCGAAATTCAAGCGTTTTGTCCCCCCTCAGTTATTAGCTTTGGTGATAGGAACTCTGATTTCGCTGTTTTTCTTCCAAGGTGCTGAAATTCGCCGGATTGGGGATATTCCTGTGGGTTTACCCACCTTGCAAATGCCCACCTTTAGTGCTGCCCAAATGATCACAATGTTGGTGGATGGGGCAGTTTTAGGGATGTTGGGTTGTATTGATACCCTATTAACGGCGGTAATTGCCGATAGTTTGACCCGTACCGAACACAAATCGAATAAAGAATTGATTGGTCAAGGTATTGGTAACTTAGTATCAGGAATCTGTGGCGGTTTACCCGGTGCCGGGGCCACGATGGGAACTGTCGTCAATATTCAAACCGGTGCGACCACTGCCCTTTCTGGCATTACTCGCGCTTTAATTTTATTAGTCGTCGTTCTCTGGGCCGCCGGTTTAACTAAGAGTATCCCCATGGCGGTATTAGCGGGGATTGCCCTAAAAGTGGGGATCGATATTCTCGACTGGAGTTTCCTGAAACGCTCCCACAAGATTTCTCTAAAAGGGACGCTAATCATGTACGGTGTACTGTTATTAACAGTATTCGTCGATCTGATCGTTGCTGTGGGTGTGGGGGTCTTTATTGCTAATATTCTCACCATCGATCGCCTCAGTGAACTGCAAGCGCAGGAAGTGAAAACGATCACCGATAACGATGACGAGATTCTCCTAAGTCCAGAAGAAAAACGGTTACTCAACCAAGCTAACGGTCGCATCATCCTATTTTATCTCAGTGGTCCGATGATCTTTGGAGTCTCGAAAGCGATCGCCAGAGAACACACAGCCATGAAGGAAGCGGATGTTTTAATCTTGGACTTGAGTGATGTGCCTTTGTTAGGGGTGACAGCTTCTTTAGCGATCGAAAATGCGATTAAAGATGCGATCGATAAAGGTTTACAAGTCTTTATCGTTGGTGCCACCAGCAAAATCCAGCATCGTTTGGAACGTCTCGGCATTTTAGCCCAAATCCCCCCCGATCATGTGCTAATGGACAGAACCATCGCCCTACAACAAGCGGTAACTTTTGTCAAGACCCATCCTCACCAAGAACCAGAGGATTTTGAGGTTAATCAAGGGGTTTACCCGACATAAATTTAACCGCTTTGGGAAGTACGCCTGCTGTTGGGGTGAAGCACCTGACCCTTATTTTCTTTAACTCTTGAAAGTTCATTTGTATTAATACTCCTCATCAGGGGAGGCGTAAGGAGGTATTCGTGGATTTTTTCTCATTGTTTGTCATGGACTTTATCCAGCAGTTGCAGTCCCCAACACTGGCCTTTTTGATTGGTGGCATGATCATTGCTGCTCTCGGGAGTGAATTGGTCATTCCAGAGTCGATTTGTACGATCATCGTCTTCATGCTGCTGACCAAAATCGGTCTGACCGGCGGGATTGCCATCCGCAATTCCAACCTGACGGAAATGGTATTACCAATGATCTTTGCCGTCATAGTAGGGATTATTGTGGTCTTCGTCGCGCGCTATACCTTAGCCAATCTGCCCAAGGTGAAAGTGGTGGATGCGATCGCTACTGGGGGATTATTTGGAGCCGTGAGTGGCTCGACTATGGCCGCCGGTCTGACGGTACTGGAAGAACAAAAGATCCCCTACGAGGCCTGGGCCGGCGCACTCTATCCTTTTATGGATATCCCGGCGCTGGTAACGGCGATCGTGGTGGCTAACATTTATCTTAACAAGAAGAAGCAGAAAGAAGCGGCCCACGACCACGAGTCTTTTAGCAAGCAGCCGGTGGCGGCCGGGGATTATTCCGATCAGCAGGGTTATCCCAGCAGTCGGCAGGAATATCTCAGCCTACAGCAGCCAGCGGATAATCGGGTCAAGATTTGGCCGATCATTGAAGAAAGCCTTCGCGGACCTGCCCTATCGGCCATGTTATTAGGTCTGGCTTTGGGCATCTTCACCCAGCCGGAAACTGTCTATAAAAGCTTCTACGATCCCCTCTTTCGCGGCTTGCTTTCGATCTTGATGCTGGTCATGGGGATGGAGGCTTGGTCAAGGGTGGGTGAACTGCGTAAGGTAGCCCAGTGGTATGTTGTCTATAGCGTACTAGCACCCTTTGTGCATGGGCTAATCGCCTTCGGTCTCGGCATGATTGCCCACTACGCCACCGGGTTCAGTTGGGGCGGTGTCGTGGTTCTGGCCGTCATCGCTTCCTCTAGTTCCGACATCTCTGGGCCGCCCACGTTGCGGGCCGGTATCCCCTCGGCTAATCCCTCCGCCTATATAGGTGCGTCCACGGCCATCGGTACGCCCGTAGCGATCGGCTTATGTATCCCGTTCTTCCTTGGTCTCGCCCAGGCCCTCAGCGGCGGCTAGGATTGTGGTCGGTGGGCGCTCCCTTGACGGGGCCTACCAAGCAAATAAGTGTACACATTTAAGGAGATAATCAACATGGCCAAACCAGCCAAAAAGCTCGTCATCGTCACAGAAAAGATTTTGCTGAAAAAAGTCGCCAAGATCATCGAAGAATGCGGGGCGACCGGTTACACGGTGATGGATACTGGCGGTAAAGGCAGTCGCAACGTGCGCTCGTCGGGACAACCCCACGTTTCCGAAACCGATACGAATGTTAAGTTCGAGATACTTACCCCCGATCGAATTATGGCCCAAAATATTGCCAAGCAGGTTGCCGATCAGTTTTTCCTCAATTTTGCGGGCATGATCTATCTCTGTGATGCGGAGGTTCTGTACGGACAGAGTTTCTGTGGACCAGAGGGCTGTGAAATCTAGACAACTAAGCTTGTCTTGATCCGGGCCACCCCATCTGCAGCCTGACTGTCCTTGAGCGGTGGCCCTTTTTCCTATCCCCCAGTTTTATGACCACCTGAAACCTTTAACCCTCATCCCTTTAAACTGATGATTTTGTCCCCTATTCTGCCTCCTTTGATTGGGGAGATAGCAGCCCCCATGACTCCGCTCCCCTTGCTTGCCACCGTTGTGGCCGAGGATTCACCGATTATTCTCTCTGGCGTATTGCTGACACTGGTGGTGATTTATCTGGCCAGCAAGCTCGGCGCAGAGGCCGCCAGACGATTAGATTTTCCTCCCGTACTGGGAGAACTGGTCGCCGGTGTGATTGTCGGCGTTTCGGCCTTGCATCTGCTCATCTTTCCCGAAGGGGGACTATCGGCCTCTGACTCGCTGATTATGACGGTACTGCAAGGATTGAATCAATTGGCCCCGGCTGCCGTGGACCGGATCTTTGAGTCCCAAAGTGAAGTGATTTCGGTTCTAGCTGAAATCGGTGTGATTATTCTGCTGTTTGAAATTGGCCTAGAATCCGACCTCCGACAACTCAAGGAAGTGGGAATTCAAGCCACGGTTGTGGCCTGTGTGGGGGTTGCGGCACCTTTTGCGGCAGGTACGGCCGGGTTAATGCTCGTCTTTCATGTGGCGGCTATCCCGGCGATTTTTGCAGGGGCTGCCTTGACAGCAACCAGTATCGGTATTACCTCGAAGGTGTTGTCCGAGTTAGGTCAACTCAAATCCAAAGAAGGGCAAATTATTGTCGGTGCAGCGGTGATCGATGATGTCCTTGGTATTATTGTTCTGGCTGTGGTCGCTAGTTTGGCCAAAACTGGTGAGATTGATGTGGTCAATGTTATTTACCTAATCGTCAGTGCCACGGCCTTTTTGATCGGATCAATTTTGTTGGGAGGTATTTTTAACAAAAGTTTTGTGGCGATCGTGGAGCGGCTGAAAACTCGGGGAAATATTGTTATTCCCGCATTTGTCTTCGCTTTCTTTATGGCATTTTTGGGCAATGCTATTCATCTTGAAGCGATTTTAGGGGCCTTTGCCGCCGGTTTGGTTCTTGATGAAACCGATACCCGCAACGAGTTGGATGAGTTGATCAAACCGATCGCCGATTTGCTTGTACCGATTTTCTTTGTGACGGTGGGAGCGCGTGCCGATCTCGGTGTTTTAAACCCAACGGTACCGGAGAATCGGGCTGGACTTTTGATCGCTGTCTTTTTGATGGTTGTGGCGATTATCGGTAAACTGGTGACGGGCTGGGCAGTTTTTGGCATATCCGGAATCAATCGCCTCGCCATCGGTGTGGGCATGATTCCCCGGGGTGAGGTGGGTCTAGTTTTTGCTGGGATTGGTTCGGCCAGCGGAATTTTGGATAAGCCTTTAGAGGTGTCGATTATTATTATGGTAATCCTGACCACTTTCCTCGCTCCTCCCTTCCTCAGAGTCGCTTTTGGTAAGACGGAAGCTGTTCCCGAAACCCTGGAAGGCAAGGAGCCGGCTAATCCTATTCCTTAATTTTGCGGGTAAAATCTGATTTTTTAGACGAGGCTGAAGCATTTTCAGCCTTTTTTGTCAGTTATCAGCTTCTGAATGCAACGGGCAAAAGAGAGAATCTGGCAATTCTCCTACCTAAAAAGAAGGTTATAAACTAAGCACATCAAAGCTTTTCGTTCAACCAATTAGGTTTTAGATTCGGCTCTTGTTATCAGTTTACTGTTTACTGTTTACCGATCACTGAAAAAGCTTGCCAACCCCGATGAATAACCCCCCCGATAGTCCATTCAATTACACAGAGGCTTTTATTGCTCTAGGAACGAGTAATTTTGATCGCTCGGTGCAGTTTTATCGTCAACTGTTGCAGCAGGAACCAAGCCCCTACCTTGCCGCCGTTTATGCGGAATTTAGGCTGATTAACCTTAAATTAGGTCTTTTTTGCCATAAAGAGTCCCACAGAGAGGAATTTGGCGATTCTAGGGGCAGTGGCATGAGCATTTGTTTCGAGGTGGAGAGTCTCGAAAAAGCGATCGAGCATTGGAGCGAAATCGGCTATGGTGCTAGGGGAGAAATTAGCCAGGCTTCCCACGGCAGGGAAATCTACATCTATGATCCGGATGGTAATCGTTTAATTTTCCATCAATCCACCGCTAAAACCAATCCTTTCAGGTAGGAACCTTCCGAGTGATAGATACTGGTGGGATGGTCCGCCGGTTGGCTTAAACGTGCTAAAATTCGCACTGGGCGAGCCGATTCAATAGCGGCAGCCATGACAGCCCCCTGAAAATGTTCTTCGTTAACCACTTGGGAACAGGAAAAGGTGAAAATAATACCTTGGGGGCGAATTTTCTGGAAAGCTTGCTGATTTAATCTTTTATAAGCCATAACCGCCTGATGACGGGATTGGATACTTTTGGCAAAAGCGGGGGGATCGAGGACAATCAGATCGTAATCCTCCTGACAGTCGCGCAGAAAGTTAAAAACATCGGTGCTGTAGGATTGATGGGGAACTTCGCTGAGATTATTCAGGGCGATATTTTTTTCGGTAAGATCGATCGCACCGTGGGAACTATCAACGGAATGGACTAGGGCAGCCCCCGCTTGCATAGCATAGACGGAAAAGCCGCCAGAATAAGAAAAAGTGTTTAAAACCCGTTTATTCTGACAATATTGGGCTAATAAAGCTCTATTTTCTCTTTGATCGAGGAAAAATCCCGTTTTTTGTCCCTTTTCCCAATCAATAATAAAGCGATGGCCGGACTCTAACACCTCATCGCTGGTTTTTTGACCAAATAAGTATTTATTCTCGGAAGTATGGGCGCTTTTCGCTAAAACTGCGGCACTTTTATCGTAAACTGCCCGTAAATTGTCAGCGTAGATAGTTTTCAGACAATCGACAATCAGATCGAGACGTTGGTATAAAGCTAAGGAATAAGCTTGAATAACCGCCGTGCCATTGTACCAATCGACGATTAAACTAGGTAAACCGTCTCCTTCAGCGTTAATTAAGCGATAACAGTTAGTTTTCGGGTTATCCACTAAACCGATTTGTTGCCGCAGCTGATAGGCATTCTGGAATTTTTCGAGAAATAATTGAGCAATATCGCTGACTTTTTGGAAAGAAAGAATTTTAACGGCAATATTGCTAGGATTATACAGTCCAGTGGCTAGATATTCGCCTCGATCGCTATAAACCTCAACGATAGCACCCTCTTTGACTTCTCCCGCCATCTCTTTAATCGCCCCGGAAAATATCCAAGGATGGAATCGTTTAACAGCATCAATTTTATGGTTTTTCAGGATAATTTTGGCTAAATCTGGCATGGATAAAGAATCAGGGTTGATAGCTGACGGCTACTAGATAATTCTATTATCCCCTGCTGGCAGCACAAAACCATGGTTTGTTATCCCTCGATCGAGTGGCATCAAAGCAAGTCGCCACAATCGAGGGATAATCATACTAAATCCTTTGAGTATAGGCTACATATCAGGACAGGCAAAAGGCAAGAGGCACTCATGCAAAACGGAGAATAAATAATCAGTTTTTAATAACCAGATTTAGTATCAGAGGGAATTCTCGCCTATAATAAGTTAGATTTTAGCGATAGTCCCTCGACAAATGCCAAGAAAAAGTGATGTTGCCGGTGGTTTAAGTTTATGGTTTCAGCGTTTGGGGGCTGCCGGTTTGTTAGCGGGACAAACTTTTTTACATATTCTTAATGGCAAAATCCACCGGCGTAATACTCTTGAACAAATGAGTATTGTGGGACCAGAATCCTTGACAATTGCCCTAATTACTGCTGCTTTTGTGGGTATGGTTTTCACTATTCAGGTAGCCAGAGAATTTATTTTTTTTGGGGCGGGTAGTTTTGTTGGGGGAGTCCTTTCCTTGGCTTTAACCAGGGAATTAGCCCCGGTTTTAACTGCGGTGGTGGTGGCGGGGAGAGTTGGCTCGGCTTTTGCAGCCGAAATTGGTACAATGCGAGTAACAGAACAAATTGACGCTTTATATATTTTAAAAACCGATCCGATCGATTATTTGGTCATTCCCCGGGTGATTGCCTGTAGTTTAATGTTACCCCTGCTCACTATTATCTCTTTAGTCACAGGGCTACTGGGGGGTTTATTTATTTCTGATAGTCTTTACGGCATTTCCTATTCCCTATTTTTACAATCAGCCCAAAATTTTATGGAAACATGGGATTTAATTAGTTCTATGTTAAAGTCGCTAATTTTTGGGGTTTTAATTGCCATTATCGGCTGCAGTTGGGGTTTAACCACCACCGGCGGTGCTAAAGGAGTTGGTCAATCTACTACCACGGCTGTGGTAACTTCTTTATTAGCGATTTTTGTGGCTAATTTTTTCCTCTCTTGGCTGATGTTTCAAGGTACAGGTAATGCGGAAATCGGCTAAGACAGTTATCAGTAATCAGTAATCAGTAATCAGTTATCAGTGCCAAGAAAACGGCAATTTTTTACTTAATACCGCTCAGTAAAAACTCAAATCAATTTGGTCGAAATATCTATATTACATTTTGGGCGCACGCGATGCGCCCCTACCATTGGCGCAATAATATTATTGTAGGGGCGAATTGCATTCGCCCTCTTTTAATCACTTTTACTGCTCACCTATATGTGAGAGAAAGTCAGAGAAAGGATTGAGAGTAAGACAAGTTTTAATTAATTCCTCCACTCCCAGGACTGGATAAATAGGGACTCTTAACTGATTAATAACAGTTTCTAGGGTGATATCATCTAAAAATACCGCTTCCCCATGCTTAAGCATGAGAGAAGGTAATAAAACCCCATCCCCAAGATTTTTACCTTGTAATCCTTTGAGAATATCTTGCCCAGTTAATAAACCCGTAACCGTGATTTCCTGCCCCCAATAATCACTATTTAAAGCCACTAATTCCACGGTTAAACCCCGCACCTTATTTAACTGTTTAACTAGGGGTTGAAAAGCTTGTTCTACGGCATTTCCCACTACCCATACCAACCGTCTAGAGGGAGTAATTTGAGCAGGCAATAACTTCTTAGCTGTCTTCTGGAAATCCCTAATAAATTGACGAATCGAGCCAACTCCGTTACCGATTTGGGGATAGTCTTCGTAGTGAGATTGAGGGGGTAAATCGACTCGGGCAATTAAAAACCATTCATCGGCTAACCATACCACATTACTGCCAAATTCTTGACGAAATTTTTTCTGTAAAGTTTGGACTTGTTCAATCACTTCTCGCGCTTTTTCTTGGCTAACAGGAATTAATTCATCTTCTTGGGGACGAAAGCGGGTTAATCCCACGGGAACTACGGCAATCGACTCCACACAGGGAATATCTCCCCGATGAAAAGAAACCAGATCTAACAGGGTTCTTTCGAGATGAATTCCATCATTAATATTGGGACAAACTACCACTTGTGCATGAATTTGTAATTGTCTGGCTTGTAGCCATTTTAAATGGTCTAAAATTTGACCAGCGCGGGGATTTTTTAAGAGACGAATTCTCAGATCGGGTTCCGTGGCATGAACGGACACAAAAAGCGGTGAGATTCGCATCTTTTCGATCCGCTGCCATTCTTTTGAGGTGAGATTAGTTAAGGTTAAATAACTGCCATAGAGAAAACTTAAGCGATAGTCATCATCTTTATAGTATAAAGTTTCTCTTTTGCCCTCTGGTTGTTGATCGATAAAGCAAAAAGGACATTTATTATTACACTGAATTAAGCCATCAAAAAGGGCAGTTTCAAACTCTAAACCTAAGTCTTCATGATAATCTTTTTCGATTTTTACTTGGTGAGTTTTGCCCTGACTATCAAGCACTTCTAGGGTTAAAAATTCATCGGCACATAAAAATTGATAATCGATTAAGTCCCGGGGACGATTACCATTAATAGAGACGAGCGCATCCCCGATTTCAAAACCTATCTCGGCGGCGATCGAATCTGGGATGACACCAGTAATTTTAGCTGGACGAATAGTTAATTCACTCATATTTTTAGGTTGCCATCCAATTATTTAACTGCATTTCCCAGAGAGTCTTTGGCTGCGTTTTAATATTTGTCAAGTTAATTCTACAGCATTTTAGGGCGATCGCTGTTAGGGATTGGGGAAAAAACCAAAAAGTTTAGCAGCCCCTCCTAAAATGGCTACAACCAGAGCGATGAGAATCCCCCGATTGGTAAATTCCTGATAGGCAACTCTTGCAGTTAACCCTTTAATTTCTGTGGTTAGTCGCTCATCCAAGGCTTTAATCTCCCCTTTGAGTTCGACTTGTCCTATTTCCACTTTTGTCAACCGTTCTTCTATCTTATCAAATCTCTCATCTACCTGATCAAATCTCTCATCGATCCGTTTTTCCAGAGAGTCGATTTTCCCCTCAATCCTTGTCAAAACAGCTTCTAGGGAATAAGTGACGGTTTCGTTAGCCATTTTCTGTCTCCTTTAGCTCTTCTGGATTCACCATCGTGATCTCAATATCAGTATCGCTGATTTTTGCCTCCCAGTTTCAATCTCTAATAGGGGTTAAGATTAATGGGAACGCTGTAGGGTTGATTCATGAATCAACCCTACAAAGTATTAATCTCTAATAGGGGTTAAGATTAATTGGAACGCTGTAGGGTTCTGGGACTGCGGAGAGGCAAAAGGAAGAATAAATAATCAATTTTTAATAACTGGATTTAGTATAATGGCAAAAAACCCATCTTTCTTCAAGATGGGGTAAGGCAAAAATCAAATCAATCTAAACAGTAACAGGTTCTCGATCGAGGGGTTTAACGCGCTCGAGCAGTGCTTGCAATTGTTCCCCTTCAATCACCTCTTTACTGAGGATTTCTTGGGCAATTTCTTCGAGTAAATCGCGATTTTGAGCAAGGATATCCAGGGCCTGCTGATGACCATTTTCGACAATCTCTTTCACTTCATTATCGATCGCTTTGGCCGTATCATCGCTCACCAAACGCCGGGGATTCATCATGCCATCTCCCAGAAAACTATTCTGTTGACCTTTTTCGTAGGCTAGGGGACCCAAGGTCTTACTCATACCATAGGTTGTCACCATGCGTTCGGCCAAGTCTGTCGCCCGCTGCAGGTCATTAGCTGCCCCAGTAGTAATACTACCGAAGATAATTTCTTCGGCAGCCCGACCGCCTAAAAGAGTAGCAATTTGGTCGCGTAATTCCGTATCATCCATAAGGAAACGGTCTTCCGTGGGCATTTGCAGGGTATAACCGAGGGCTGCCATGCCGCGAGGCACGATCGAAATCTTAGCAACTTTACCACCCCCCGGCATAACTGCACCGACGAGAGCGTGACCAACTTCGTGATAAGCGACGATTTTCTTCTCTTTTTCCGAGAGAACCCGGCTTTTCTTCTCTAAACCGGCCACTACCCGCTCGATTGCCTCATTAAAGTCCTCTTGGGCGACGGTGCTGCGTTGATTGCGGGCTGCCAATAAAGCGGCCTCATTGACTAGATTAGCTAAGTCAGCACCAGCAAAACCGGGGGTACGGGTAGCAATCTGTTTTAAATCTGCATCCGAGCCTAATTTTACCTTACCTGCGTAGATTTCGAGGATTTTTAAGCGTCCAGCCAGATCGGGGCGATCAACTAACACTTGGCGATCAAAACGGCCGGGGCGTAAAAGGGCGGGATCAAGAGTTTCGGGGCGATTAGTGGCGGCCAGCACGATCACCGTCGCATCACCAGCGTTAAAACCGTCCATTTCCGTCAATAATTGGTTTAAAGTCTGTTCCCGTTCATCGTTACCCCCCATAAAATTACCGTTAGCGCGAGATTTACCGATCGCGTCTAATTCATCGATAAAAATAATACAGGGGGCTTTTTTCTTGGCCTGTTCAAACAGATCCCGCACTCGGGCTGCCCCTGCACCGACAAAGAGTTCCACGAATTCCGAACCTGAGATACTAAAGAAAGGAACCCCCGCTTCTCCTGCGACTGCTTTTGCCAGCAGGGTTTTTCCTGTCCCCGGCGGACCGACTAAGAGGACACCCTTGGGAATCCGCGCCCCGATTTGAATGTAACGTTGGGGATATTTGAGAAATTCGACGATTTCGGCCAATTCGGTTTTCGCTTCTTCCACACCGGCCACATCTTCAAAAGTGGTTTTGGTGGTGTCTCCTTCCACATAGACTTTAGCGCGACTTTTGGTAATCGATAAAGCCCCAGCTGGACCACCGCCACCGCTGCGAGCGAGGAAAAATTGCCAAATACCAACAAAAATCAGGGGAGGAATCACCCAACTAAGGACACTACCAATCCAGCCATTTTTTGGTGGTGGTGCGGCGGCGAATTCTACGCCCTTGGCTTCTAGACGTTTGGGCAATTCTAGGTCAAAAATCGGTGTAGTGCTGAAAATTCGTCCGTAGTTGCCCTCTTGGTCGTTTTTAAGCTGATAACGAATCTCATTCTGTCCCACGGATACCCTAGCGACGTTGCCATCTTCCACTTGGTCGATAAAAAGACTATAGGGAACTTTGGGGACGCTAGGGCCAAATAATTGCGGAAAAAGGAGGTTAACAATCAGAAATAAGCCGCCCACGGCTAATAAAACATTACCGATCAGGCGGGATTGTGAAGGAGGTTTGCTTTTTATACTCATTGCTGGGCCTGATTCATTAAAATTAGTCTCTATCCTCTCCTCATTGTAGGCTGTTGACTGCTCAAGTTCAGATTGAATCAGGCAGGGGGATTACCGTCGTCTTCGGGCGGTTTTTGCTCTAGTAAAGCCTCTAGACGAGTTTGGGCAAGCTCAAAATCCGGCGCAATCCCTAAAGCTTTTTGATAACAGGCGATCGCTGCTTGGGTTTCGCCCAAATTTTCTAGGGTACTGCCGCGATTGTACCAAGCTTGATAAAAATTATCGTCCGCTTCTAGCACCTGTTGCCAACATTCTAAGGCTTCTTGCCAACGTTGCAGTCCGTATAGGGCGCTGCCTCTAGCGTTAATGACTTGGTGATCGTTGGGGGTGATTTCTAGGGCGCGATCATAACTATTTAACGCCTCTTCGTAGTTACCGATCATGGCTAAGGCACCACCACGATTATGCCAGGCCGAGGCTAATTGGGGATCGATCGTCAAGGCCTGTTCCCAATCAGCGATCGCATTTGACCAATTGCCTAAATTTGCCTGTTCTAAGCCCTGATTAAACCAATCTGCGGCAGTTTCAGGGTTTTTACCCTCCTGGGGGGAAAATTGAGCGATCAGACTATTAATAATGCTTTCTGCGTCCTTATTTTCGATGCCTAATTGTTCGGCCATTTGGCCCGCTAGGGTAGGATCGTTGTGCAGACGGTTAAATAATTCATCGAGGGTGAGGGTTTCTAATTGGGGATTTTCCGAGTCAGCACCGTTAAAATCGCTAGTTTCACCCGAATATAAGAGATTTTCTGGGGGTTGCGGCAGGGAATAACTGCCAAGGTCCTCATCGTCGCCGGCGTATTCCCAGATTAAAGTGGCAGTTTCTTTGGTGTAGAGTTGATAACCGATCTCGTAGGAAGCTTCACCAATACGTTCAATACCGGGGAAAGCGCGGGCTAATTCTCCTAAACGGATCATTCTGCTGGCGAGAAGTTGGTTAAGGGAAGCGGAGGATTGCAGACGTGTCCCAAAGCGCTCTAACCATTCTACCCAATCTTTTTGCCGACCTCGATCGCCCAGTTTCTCAAAAAATCTCAGAATTCTGCCTTCGTGCCAACCGTGGGACACTCCATCGAGTAACTGCATATAGAGAAACTCGTAATCTGTATCGGTTAGGGGAACAGATTCGATCGCTTGTACTTTCCCCTTTCCCCCTTGTCCCCCCAAAAGTCGGGTAAAAAAGTTTTCGATCGCACGCCAAAGTTTTCTTAAAAGTCCCTGCATTCTAATCTCGACACTGGTTTTATTAATCTTGCAAGCATCACCCAATTAGTCTAGCAGTTATCAGTTATCGGGGATTGACTCTCCCCCGCTAACCGCTCGCGCGGTGTAGCGGGGGATTCTCGGTTCTTAGGCTTTTAACTAGATCGACCGAGTTTAACCCAGTCGATCCCCGTCAAATCGCCTCCGCGAGCGTTTTCTAACACGGTCAGTCCGACCGCGTTTTTTCCTCGGTTCTCAATTACCTTCGCTGATGCCGTATCTCTCGGTTCAATGTGGCCGCAAGAATCACACCGGTGAACTCTTTCCGATAACGCTTTTTTACCAGTAATTGCGCCACAATTCGGACACTCTTGCGAGGTTCCGTTTTTATCAACCTTAAGATAATATTTTCCCCGTTTCCAAGCGACAAACGGTAATATCTCGTTAATAAAACTACCGATACCTGAATCCAGAGATTGTTTTCTAACGATCCCTCTAGACCAGGAAACGAAGTTAATATCTTCAACAAAGATATTATCAGCGAGATCGCAAAGGTAATGAGCTAACTTAAAATGCCAATCTCTACGAGTATTAGACACTTTTTCGTGTAATCTCGCTATCTTATCTTGGAGTTTCAACCAATTGTTCGAGCCTTTGACTTGATGTTTCAAGCGTCTTTGTAGCAATTTAAGCTTACTCTGTACTTTCAACAAAAATCGAGGGGCTTTGATTAAATCTCCCCGTGAAGTAGCGACAAAACTCTCAATTCCCGCGTCAATTCCTAAACAGGTCTTCCCTACTGTCATATCGGGAACTAATTCCGTAGATTGGAAAGAAACCAAAACGTAAAATCCCGACGCTTTTTGGATAATTCGAGCTTGTTTAGGCTCAAACCCAGACGGGTACTCCCTAGATTTCCTAATCCGAATTTTTCCCAATTGTGGAAAATTTAAGTATTCGTCACCTAGAAAATTTTTCGAGAGCGCGGGGAAAACAAAACTTCGCATCTTTTTCTTAAATCTAGGAAAGCCGAAGCCTTTCGATTTTATATGGTCAAACGCTTTATCTACAGTTTTTAAAACTTGCTGTAAGACTTGAGCGTTAACCGTCTTTAATATCGGGTAAACTTTTTTAGCTTCCGTTAGATTTTTAGCTTGAACGAAGTAATTTGGATAGGGTTGATCCGCAGGAATTATGTACTCAGAAACTAGCGAACAGCGATCCGCAAGACACTTTCGAGAGTTTAACCAATCTTTCCGTTCCGAGAGCGCGTAATTATAAACGCTCTTACAAACATCAAGAATGTGGACAATCTCTCGTTCCTGTTTCTTGTTTACCTTTAGTTTGTACTGGTAGGTAAGCGTTATCACTGTCGTTAGTTTCGTGATGTGATGTATAGTTAAATTGTAACACTTACTGCCTAGTATATCAACTAATTACAATCATGGACCAAACTAATCGCTAACCTTAAAACAGTTAGTAGTCGCTTAATTAGACAAGAATTTCCGGATTTGGCGGCAAAGTATTTCGACAACAAACCCTATTTTTGGGCGGGAGCTTATTTCGTGGCTAGTTGTGGCGACGTTACTGTCGAACAACTAAAAAAATACGTCGAGAACCAAAACTCCCCAAAAGTGGAAAGGCTACTGCGTTAGTTTCATTCTGGTCGCGATTCATCTCCCGTTAACCGCTACGCAGTTTAACGGGAGTCCTCTCGCGACCTTGAGATAGGGGTGAGGGGTGGGGCAGATTTTTCAGGGATCGGTAAACAGTAAACAGTGAAAATACTCCTCACCTAATACCGCTTACCGCTTACCGATAACTTAATTATTGGCCATCACCCAATTAACTAGAGTGCGGACGGGAAAACCGGTGGCCCCGGAATTATTAACGCCATTTTCTTTGTCGGACCAGACGGGAGCTGCGATATCTAGGTGCAGCCAGGGAGTATTATTAATGAATTGCTTCAAAAATAAAGCGGCTGTAATGGAACCGCCGGGGCGCGGGCCAGTGTTTTTCATATCGGCAATTGGAGACTTCAGCCCCTCGAAATATTTTTCTTCTAGGGGCATCGGCCAGAATTTTTCGCCAGCTAATTTAGCGGCCTCTTGGATTTGAGCTGCGAGACTCTCATCGCTACTCCATAAACCGGCGATATCGTCCCCCAAAGCGACGACACAGGCCCCGGTTAAAGTGGCTAGATCCACGATCGCATCCACCTCTAATTTTTCCGCAAAAACCAAGCCATCGGCCAGGGTTAATCGTCCCTCGGCATCGGTGTTATTGACTTCAATGGTTTTGCCATTAGAAGCGGTTAAGATGTCCCCGGGGTGCATAGCGCGACCACTAATCATATTTTCCGTAGCCGGACAGATAAAGTGTACTTCCACTTCTGGCCGTAATTGGGCGATCGCCTTGGCCGCGCCTAGGGTGGCGGCACCACCCCCCATATCCGTTTTCATGGTTTCGATGCCGCTGCCGGCCCCTTTAATATTCAAACCGCCGGAATCAAAGGTTAAACTTTTGCCAACGATTGCTAGTTTACGTTTCGGGGTTCCTTGGGGTTTATAGATTAAATGAATGAATTTCGGGGGAATATCCGAGGCTTTGGCTACTCCTAAGAAGGCTCCCATACCCAAGCTTTCGCATTCTTCCTGTTCCAGAATATTAAGACTTAATCCGTATTCGGTGGCAATTTGCTCGGCGGTTTCTGCCATGGTTAGGGGGGTAACGGTGTTAGCGGGAGCATTGACTAATTCTCTGGCCAGAATCACCCCGGAACAGATTTGCTCGGCCTTGGCGATCGCAGATGCTTGCTCTCCTAAACCCAATAACTCGACGGTTGCTAATTTGGCTCCTTTTTCCTCCTTAGTGGACTTGAAGCGGGTATCCTGATGATTGGCCAGCAGCAGCCCTTCCGTGATTGCTCCGGCAGTGGCGGACTGATCCCCAACTACCGGTAAACTGATGGCCAGAGCTTGGCTTTTTTGTTGTTTGGCCAGACGAGCGATGGCGGCGGCCGCTAGACGCAGGGTTTGCAGGTCGAAATCGGCAGTTTTTCCCAATCCCACCAGGATTAATTTGCGAATCGGACCCCCACCACCTAGACGAGTCGCCGCACTACTGCCTAATTTTCCCTCGAATTCCGTCTCGGAGATGAGATCCTCTAGGATTCCCCCCAGTTTATCGTTCAATTCTGCCAATTCTCCTGCAATCTCTATGGCTCCTTCTGGTAAACCTAGGGCTAAAGTATCTCCTGTCCAAGTAAGGAGCGAGGTGTCAGTCGATCGAATATCCATTCTTTATCTCGATAATTCTTTGCAAAATGCTTCTATTAATCACTATACTGTAAGCTCTATCAGTGGCTGTCTTATTCTTTGTGCGATAATTTTAACTTATATAGTAGTGATCGATCTCTGTGTCCTTTGTGTCTGGAGTGGTTCGTTCCACTCACTCGCCCATAAGACTGTATCTTAACGTCAGTTCGGGATAAGGGAATTTTGCCATAGCTTCCACGAAAGAATAGGAGTTTCAGGCTACGGTAGCATCAGGGTTTTAGCTTATCCCGAACTGAGGTTACCTACTTAGGGTTTGCGGCAAAAAGTTTTTCGTGGGGGCAGGGTGTGGGGTGTAGGGTGTAGGGTGTAGGGTTTTAGCGATTTTCAGGTGGTCAACTACCTAATTTTCAGGGAAAAAGTGCCTAAACTTCCCCCCGATCACCCCAGTGTCTGGCACTTTTTGATGGGAAAAAAGTCTAAAATTCTTATCCAACAAGGTTTTTAGATTTATTCAGCAAGCCCTACTTAACTGATAACTGGTAACTGATAACTGATAACTGATAACTGAATCAATGCGTTATCGACGATTTGGCCGTACTAATTGGCAATTTTCGCTGTTTTCCCTGGGGACAATGCGCTGTTTGTCCTCAGAGTCGGTATTTGCCGCAACACTCGATCGCGCCTTAGAATTGGGGATTAATCACCTAGAAACGGCCAGAGGTTACGGTAATAGCGAAGTTTTTCTCGGTCGCTACCTGCAGCGTCAAGGAGTGCGGGAGCGGGTTTATCTGACCACGAAATTGGTTCCCACTCCCGATCGCCAAACTATGGAAAAAGCGATCGGCGAATCCCTAGAACGATTACAATTAAATTACCTCGATTGTCTAGCAATTCACGGTATTAACACCCGCGAGCATTTAAACTGGATTAAAGACCCGCAAGGCTGCATGAAAGCCGTTTTTATGGCCCAAGAAGCTGGAAAAATCGGTCATATTGGCTTTTCTACCCATGCACCCCTAGAAATTATTCTCGAGACGATCAATACAGATTTCTTCGCTTTTGTCAATATCCATTACTATTTTTTTTGGCAAAGACAGCAACCAGCGATCGCTTTAGCCCAAGCAAAGGACATGGGTGTGTTTATTATCTCCCCTGCTGATAAGGGAGGTAATCTCCACAGACCTCCCAAGAAGCTAGAGGAATTATGCGCCCCTTTTTCACCCCTAGAGCTAAATTATCGCTTTTTATTGAGCGATCCGCGCATTACTACCCTCAGCGTCGGGGCAGCGATACCAGAGGAATTAGAGGCAATTATTAACGTATGCGAAGAAGATCAGCCCCTAGATGCGGCAGAAATTGCCGTTTTTAAGCGTTTAGAGACACATTTAACCGATAAATTGGCTACAGATTTATGTAGCCAATGTTATCAATGTTTACCCTGTCCTGAAAATATTAATATCCCCGAAGTGTTGAGACTGCGGAATCTGGCAGTAGCTTACGAAATGACCGATTTTGGCCAGTATCGCTATCGAATGCTGGAAAATGCCGGTCATTGGTTCCCCGGACGCAAGGCCAATAATTGTACTGAATGTGGTGATTGTTTACCTCGCTGCCCGGAAAAATTGCCGATTCCCAGTCTGTTATTTGATACACACGAACTACTCAACGGACCAGCGCAACGGAGATTGTGGTCATCTTAGGACGAAACTGGGAAAAATTTTTTTTGGGGATCGTCAAAGTGTAAAAACTATCTTAAGATTAACAGGTAAGAGAATTAACTTTCTTGAATTTAAAGAGACAAAAAACAAGAAATAGATTAAGGAGTAAAGGATATGGCACTCGTCCCCATGCGGTTATTGTTGGATCACGCGGCTGAGAACGGATATGGCATCCCCGCTTTTAACGTAAATAATATGGAGCAGATCCAAGCGATCATGCAAGCGGCGGCAGCCACCGACAGCCCCGTTATCCTACAAGCTTCTCGCGGTGCGCGCAAATATGCAGGGGAAAACTTCCTGCGTCACTTGATCACCGCCGCGGTGGAAACCTATCCTCATATCCCCATCGTGATGCACCAAGATCACGGTAATGAACCCGCCACCTGCTATTCGGCGATCCGTAACGGTTTCACCAGCGTCATGATGGATGGTTCCTTAGAAGCGGATGCTAAAACTCCCGCCACCTACGAGTATAACGTTAACGTTACTGCTGAAGTAGTAAAAGTTGCCCACTCGATCGGTGCTAGTGTGGAAGGGGAACTCGGTTGTTTAGGTTCCTTAGAAACCGGTAAAGGAGAAGCAGAAGACGGTCACGGTTTTGAGGGAGAATTAGATCACTCGATGCTGTTAACCGATCCCGATGAAGCGGTGGATTTCGTCGAAAGAACCCAAGTAGATGCTTTAGCAGTAGCCATTGGTACTAGCCACGGCGCTTACAAATTTACCCGCAAACCCACCGGCGAAATTCTCGCTATTAGCCGTATTGAAGAAATTCATAACCGCTTACCCAATACTCACTTGGTCATGCACGGTTCTTCCTCGGTTCCTGAAGATCTCCTCGAATTAATTAACCAATTCGGTGGCGCTATCCCTGAAACCTACGGTGTTCCCGTGGAAGAAATCCAAAAAGGCATCAAGAGTGGTGTGCGTAAAATCAATATCGACACCGACTGCCGTTTAGCAATTACTGCCGCAGTTCGTGAAGCACTATTCAGCAACCCGAAAGAGTTTGATCCCCGTTTCTTCCTGAAACCCTCGATCACCTATATGCAGAAAGTTTGTGCCGATCGCTATCAACAATTTGGTACCGCCGGTAACGCCAGCAAAATCAAACAAATGTCCCTCGATGACTACGCAGCCAAATATGCTAAAGGGCAATTAACCCAAGTCAGCAAAAAAGTTGTGGCTGTCTAGTGGCTGAACAATTAAGCGATCGCTCAATAACACCGATTTAGTAGGATTTTTTGGGGTAGTTAACCATAACTACCCTCTTTTTTATGGCAATGCCTTCAAGGGAAAGAGTTACCAGATAAGAATCGATTTCAGAGAAAAGACTATACTGAAAATAATCAGCAGATCAGCACTGGATTTATAAGAGAAGCAAGATGAGAAAAAAATCGTTGTGGGCGGGATTATTGGTGGGATTTTGGTTTTGTCTAACTTGGATGGCATGGACACCCACAGCAGCCGCCTTTAGCGAAGAACAAAAATTACTACTGCAATCTTGGCGATTAGTCAACCAATCCTATTATGATGACACCTTTAATCATCAAAACTGGTGGCAGGTGCGGGAACAATTCATCAAAAAACCCCTTAACGATCGGACGGCGGCCTATAATGCCATCGAACAGATGTTAGCCACTCTCGATGAACCCTTTACCCGTCTCCTGCGACCGGATCAATACCATAACCTACAAATTAGCACCACGGGGGAATTATCGGGGGTAGGACTGCAAATTAATATCAATCCCGACAATGGTTACTTAGAAGTGGTTGCCCCCCTTGCCGGTTCTCCTGCCGAGGCCGCTGGTTTGACTAGCCACGATCGCATTTTGTTTATTGATGGCATCGATACCACTACTTTAACTCTCGATGCGGCGGCGGCCAAAATGCGCGGAACCCCCGGAACAGAAGTTTCCTTAGTCATTCTTCCCGATCAAAAAAGTCAACCAAAAACCCTATCTTTAACCCGTCAACGCATTTCTTTAAGTCCAGTGGTGGCGGTTTTGGATAAAAATTCTAGTTCCTTGCCCATCGGTTATGTGCGCTTAAATCAATTTAGTGCTAACGCTGCTAAAGAAGTCTCGGAAGCGGTGACGAACCTACAAAAACAAGGAGCAAAGGGTTATATTTTGGATCTAAGAAATAACCCCGGTGGTTTACTGCAAGCTGGCATAGAAATCGCTCGGATGTGGATTAATCAGGGAACGATTGTTTATACGGTTAATCGCGAGGGAATTGCCGATAGTTTTGCCGCTGCTGGCAATGCTTTAACCGACTCGCCTTTAGTGGTTTTAGTCAATCAGGGAACCGCCAGCGCCAGCGAGATTTTAGCTGGAGCATTACAGGACAATCAACGAGGGGTTTTAGTGGGAGAAAAGACTTTCGGTAAGGGATTAATTCAGTCTTTATTCGAGTTACCCGATGGGGCAGGATTAGCGATTACCGTAGCGAAATATGAAACTCCCGCTCACCATGATATTCATAAGTTAGGAATTATGCCGGATCAAGTGGTGGCACAGGAACCGATCACCTATCAGGAAATCGGCACCGAAAAAGATAGTCAATACCAAACGGCAATTCAGTTTTTAAACCAGAACACCGTTTTAGCCAAAGCTTCCTAAGTGGGTTTACTGAAAAAGTTTGTTGGTGGGGCAGGATTCAGGAGATTATTTTTACTTATTATCCCCACTACCCCGCTCCCTGCTCCCCACTTCATAATTCATAATTCATAATTTATAATTCCCACGGCATAAATCGAACAAATTAGCCATTTTTTCCATCAATATCTAAATTAAGATGAAAACCTGTTTGATTTGGAGAGAATGCTAACATCGATTAGAATTTTCCCAGTCCGGGTTTTTCAGCCTTGCAACCTTAACTCATCCTTGATTTTACTGCCATGCAGAGATATATTCGATCGCCCCTAGCCCTAACCCTGAGCATCAGCCTGTTAGCTAATTTTTTAACCGCTTGTAATAATGCCCAAACCCCCGATAACACTGCCTCTAGTCCCACCACCACTACCCCCGGTGATCAAGGCTTAAAATTAGGGGCTTTACTGCCCATTACTGGAGATTTAGCCGCTATTGGTCAAAATATGCCCGAAGCGTCTGCCCTAGCGGTAGAGACTATCAATGCCTGTGGTGGAGTCAATGGCAAACCCGTCACCCTCGTGAAAGAAGATGACCAAACCGATCCCGCCGCCGGTGCTTCAGCGATGACGAAACTAGCGGAGGTGGATAAAGTAGCCGGTGTGATCGGTTCCTTTGCCAGTAGCGTCTCAGGAGCAGCCGTCGATGTGGCGGTGAGAAAGAAAGTTATGTTAGTCTCTCCGGGTAGCACCAGTCCTGTATTTACTGACAGGGCGAAAAAAGGCGATTTTAAAGGTTTTTGGGCGCGGACGGCTCCCCCGGATACCTACCAAGCTCAAGCTTTAGCAGTCCTAGCTAAGAAAAAGGGTTTTCAAAATGTGGCCACCGTCGTGATCAATAACGATTATGGAGTGGGATTTGAACGGGAATTCGTGAGCGCTTTCGATAAATTAGGCGGCACTATCACTAATAAGCAAAATCCCGTCCGTTATGACCCGAAAGCTGCCACTCTCGATAGTGAAGCGGCGGCTGCCTTCGCTAACCAACCGGATGCTGTAGCGGCAGTCCTTTACGCTGAAACGGGCAGTTTATTGCTACAAGCGGCCTATAAACAGGGATTGACCAAAGGAGTTACTGTCCTCCTCACCGATGGGGTTTATTCGGAAGATTTCACCAAACAGGTGGGGAAAGGAACTGATGGTAAGTCAATTATTGCTGGGGCCCTAGGCACTGTCCCCGGGGCCGACGGTCAAGCTTTAAGCGCTTTTACTACTCTCTGGAAAGAAAAAACTGGCAAGGATGTCACCGCTTTTGTTCCCCATACTTGGGACGCGGCGATTTTATTGATGTTAGCAGCCGAGGCGGCTAAATCTAACACCGGGGAAGGGATTCAAAGCAAGATTCGTGAGGTGGCTAATGGACCTGGGACGGAAGTAACCGATGCTTGTCAAGCCATGGAAATGATTCGCAAAGGCGAAGATATTAACTATCAGGGGGCCAGTGGTAATGTGGATATCGACGAAAATGGCGATGTGGTCGGTAGTTACGATGTCTGGACTGTTAAGGATGACGGGACTCTCAAGGTTATTGATAAGGTGACACCTAATCAGTAATCAGTAATCAGTGATCAGTAATCAGGAGATTGTTTTTATTTATTCTCTCTGCTCTCCTTCTCCCCTCTCTCCCCCAACACCCACGAAGTCCGTTGACAGCAGCATACTTTGTGCTTTTTGTCAAAAAAACTTTTTTTTTGCAATAAAACTACACAAAAAAAAGATCATCGTTGTGGGTGAAATTGACTCATTTACCTGTCTTAATGAGGATTACCTTCTAGGTGTGGCAAGGGTTTCAACCATTGCGGCCCGAAAAAGCACAGAAAAACCCATTATGAAATTCAGTAAAATCGCTGTAACCATCATAACATCGTTGTTAAATAAAAATCTTTCTCAATTAATTTTTAAGAATTTGTAAATATTGCGGAATGTTAATTTAAATATTCTCAAGTTTGTGGAGTTAATCAATAATTTTTGCTTATCTTTGTCGAACATTGGGTTAGGAGTCGGTCGTCAGGAGATAAGGTGTTAGGGTTTTGGGGTGATAGGGTGATAGGGTGATAGGGTGATGAGACAGCTTCCCCACTTCATAATTCATAATTCATAATTCCCACCCCCCTTACTGATGACTGAAAACCGAGACAGTTTTCTGAGGACTTTTTTTACTTGTGGGAACTGGATCGGGGTCATTTTCTTCCCTAGCGACGCGGATTAAGAGGGCTGCTAAAAAGAGACTGGCTAAACTGGAACTGCCGCCATAACTAAAGAAAGGGAAAGGTAAGCCAGTAGTGGGTAAAGAACCAGTGGCCACACCGATATTTAACAGAGATTGACCGATTAAAATAACCATCGCCCCGATCGCCACTAATTTTTTGATGCGATGACGACATTTAACCGCCACGATTAGAGCGAGAGTAGCGTAGAGAAATAGCATAATTAACAGTAAAATACCGCCAATAAAACCAAATTCCTCGCCAAAGACAGCGAAAATAAAATCCGTATCTGGGAAGGGTAGATAAAATAATTTTTGTTGGGATAAACCGTAACCGCTGCCAGTGGTTCCGCCAGAACCGATCGCCAGTAAACTCTGCACTAATTGATAACCATCACCCCGGGGATCCTGCCAGGGGTCTAAGAAAGATAAAATCCGTTTTCTCTGGTATTCGCGGAAAGTAACACTGACCACGGCCATAGTTAAACCCAGTAAAGCACTACTGGTCATGTAGGATAAAGGCAGACCGGAGGCAAGAGCGATCAGCCAGAGAGTTATACCACACAGAGCAGTGGTACTCAAGTTAGGTTGTAAGAGGATGCCCGCTAGAATTAGGCCAAAAATAGCAATCCAAGTTAACCGTTGATTGACATTTAAACGCGGCCATCCACCGAAAACCGCCGCTCCTTGCAGGACGAGAAACGGTTTCATAAATTCCGACGGTTGCAAGAGAATCGGCCCGATTTTAATCCAACGGGTGGCACCATTGATATTAGCTCCCAAACCGGGGATGAGAGTGATCAAAATTAATCCTAAAACTAATAAAATCATCCAGGGTGCAATTTTGAGGAGTTTCTCGATCGGCAATCGCACCAGGAAATTAAAGCCAATTAAGCCAATCCAAAGCCAGATTAATTGGCGGATAAAATAGTATAGTCCGTTATCAAAACGACTGTCAGCCAGAGCGTAGGAAGCGGAAAAAAGCACCACTAACCCGACTGACAGCCACAAAAAAGTCATCCAGCGCAATAATCGCGCTTCGGCTGACCAGTTTTTCACATCGGGGTCAAAAATAGGAATAATGTATTGCCACACGGAGATTTTCGAGAAGAAGTATCTTGCAGAGATTAACCGAAAAGACTAGGCTCGATCGCGGTTTGTTCCACTATCCGACGGCGACATGACCGATTAAACCCGCGTTTTCACCGTGCCATTCTAGGGTATCACCGATCGCCTGACCGTCGTGATAGGCAGCCAAGAGAATTTCCGCCGTTTTTCCCCAAACAATATTCCCCTGACGATCAAGGGAAATCATGCCCAGATCCCGACCATTAGTTTGGGATTCGTGCATGGACTTCTCCACGGCAGCGGCGAGGGAAAAACCATCGGTGACGCGAATGACTACCTTAGCGGCTAAACACTCATCGATAATATCTTCCCCGACCCCCGTACAACTTACTCCGGCCCATGGATTGGCATAATTGCCGGCCGGCATGGCACTGTCACTAACGCGACCAATTCTTTCTAATCCCTTACCTCCGGTAGAAGTTCCGGCGGCGATGTCTCCTTGTTGATCAAGGGCCACCACCCCGATAGTTCCCCGTCGTGCTGACGAATCGGCGAATAAACGGGCCATTTTGCGATTAAAATTCGTCTTTCTTTCCTCCATCCATTCTTGAATCCGATAATCGGTGAGGGGATCATAGAGGGGAATTTGTAATTCTCGGGCCAGATCTGCAGCCCCAATTTCCGAGAGAATGCGATCCTCTTGACTTTGGAGAAAGTGGGCTAGGCTAATGGGATTCTGTACCCGCGAGACGTTAATGACACCGCTTAAACGCTGATGACGACCATCCATCAAGGCTGCACTCATTCGCACCTGACCGTCCGATTGCACCACCGAACCAGTCCCAGCATTAAATCGCGGTTCATCCTCCAGTAACATACATCCTTTTGTCACCGCCTCCACAGCACTAGCACCATTGTCAAGGAGGTTGTAAATATTCTTAACAATCCCCCGGAGAGAATCGCGCACTGATTCTAAACCACCTTTGTCCTCTAGGGAACTCGCTCCCCCATGAATAATTAACTTCGGATTTACTCTGGTCATCGAAAAATTGAGTCCGACACCCCGTCTCTTGAGGACGGCTTTACCATTAAATAGTAGCGCATTTACACCATCTATCTTGACTTCCCCTTTAACAAAAGGGCATAAACTGTACTGTCAGCTGCCCGCGCATTTAAATTGCTTAACAGCTTATCATACTAAATCCAGTTATTAAAAACTGATTATTTATTCTCCGTTTTGCCTGAGTGCCTCTCTTGATATGTAGTCCATACTCAACGGATGACCGTATTACTTCCGATTTTATCTCTCAATCCAAGCCTTTGGGGGGTTCTACCCCCCAAACCCCCCGTTGGGGGCGTGGCGCCGCCCCCAAACCCCCCGCGCATTAGTTTTTCGGTGAGATGCTTACACGCAGCTGCTAATACATCTGTCATAATTTAACAGTCACTCCCCTTGCAGGAGTGCCTCTACTGATATGTAGCCTATACTCAGCGGATTTAGTATCAAATATTTTTTCGACATTTTTATTTGAATTAGAGAAGACAAGAAGGGACAACCCAAAAGAAAACCCAACCACCGCCATGGGAGGATTGGGTTTTCTGGTTATCAATGGATTTTAAGGGGCCAAAGCGTTACCGCGCAGGAGAGAACCGATGGTTTTAGCGGTAATCTTCATCTGTACGAGAGGATTAGCGGGAACAACGGTTTTATAGAGATAACTATCAAAAGTCATCTTCTGTACATCCTTATCGGAACACATTTCCACAAACGCTTCCCGGGTGGCATCGGTACGGTAGAAAACCCGTTGCAGGATATCTAATACCAGATAGGTCATACCGTATTTCTTGTCCCAACGCTTGAGGTAGAGTTTTAACTCGTCCTCTGTGGGAATACGTTGGCCGCCGTTGGTGACTTCGACAATGGTTTCGGCACACATCCGCGCTGATTTAGCGGCGAAATAGATGCCTTCTCCCGAAGACTTAGTAACTGTTCCCGCAGCATCGCCTACGAGGGCCACGCGACCGACTACACGACGAGGACGGGGATGTTCGGGGATGGGGTGGGCCTCCACGCGGATGATTTCGCCTCCTTCTAGACGACGGGCCGCGCGAGCGCGAATACCAGCTTGTAGGTCTTTAATCATGGCTTTATTGACCTTCATTGTGCCAGTACCGACGGCGACGTGATCGTATTTGGGGAATACCCAAGCGTAGAAGTCGGGGGATACGTCTTTTCCTACATACATTTCGGCCAGATCTTCGTAGTAGGCCATTTTATCTTGGGGGAGACGGATGCGTTCTTGGAAAGCGATCGCATAGTTGTAATCCCCGGCATCAATAGCTTTGGCAATGCGGGAATTAGCACCGTCGGCGCCGATAACCACATCCACCTTCAGAGATTTCATTTCCCCTTGGGAATTGCCGTGGGAGTGATCGGCGTAGTGTAGGGTATAGGGATCGGTGCTATTGGTGGGAATGTCGAGACCGTAAACGGTTCCGTTGATTAAATGCGCTCCTAATTTATGGGCGCGTTCTCTCATAAAACCGTCGAGGACTTCCCGACGACACATTCCGATATATTCGTCTTGATTATCGAGATTAATATCGACTTCGACGTTAGAGGGGGAGATCATTTTCATTTTTCTCACCCGGCGATCGATAATTTCAGGAGGTAGGTCAAATTCGCTCACCATACAGAGAGGAATCGCTCCACCACAGGGTTTAGCATTATCTAATTTGCGTTCAAATAAATAGGTTTCAATGCCTGCTTTAGCTAATGTTTCTGCCGCCGAAGAACCGGCCGGCCCTGAACCCACAACAGCGACTCTTAACACTCAGGTTTTCTCCTACATACTTACGAGCGAGTACGCTTTGCAGTGTACCACAGGGGTTTAGCTGAAAGGAACGATATCCTCCGATTCTGCCCGATCTTGCAACAGTGCTTAACATCCTCTGTTACAAAAGTTTATTTTACTGCCTGTAGATTTTTTTTAGTCGATGTGTTGTATTGTGTTACACCCGTAGAGAAAAAAAGTGCTAAACCCCTCTCCCAAATTGGAAAAGGGGATAGCTGCAAGGATTGTTAAGCTCTTGCTTTCAACCAATCGCTAATAGCGGGGGGTAAATCCCGTTGCACTTTGCCACTGACATACATTCCGATATGTCCGACGGGGAAAGCACAAGCGGTATAATCAGAAGTACCGATATAATTCCCTAAAGCGAGGGAAGAAGCGGGAGGTACAAGGTGATCTTTATCCGCATAAAGATTGAGAATTGGCATGGTCAGATTGTGTAAATCTACCCGTTTATCTCCTAACATCACTTCCCCTTTAATCAGTTTATTTTGCTGATAGAAATCCTTGAGAAACTGTCGATAGGATTCTCCCGCTTGGTCAGGACTATCAAAAATCCATTTTTCCATACGCAGAAAATTAACTAATTTTGATTCGTCTTCCATGATGTCAGGAAAATCAAGGTATTTCTGATAACCTAACTGTAAAGGTTTCAATTCCAGAAACTCTAAGTTGAGAAAATCTCCCGGGATATTGCCCATAGCATCTACCATTAAATCGATGTCTAATGCTTCGGAACCCAAGGAACATCCCCCCCGCATATTTAAGAGGGTCTCGGTTTGATAAAAGTCCACCGGTGTCACCATTGTCACCAGATTTTTTATCTTATCGGGATAGAGGGAACTATAGCATAAACTAAAGGTTCCCCCCTGACAGATTCCTAACAGATTAATTTTGTCGAGATGATGACTTTGACGAATAAAATCGACGCAATTATCGACATAACCATTGATATAATCATCAAGGGTTAACCAGCGATCGCTTCTGGTGGGATATCCCCAATCAATTAAGTAGATATCTAAGCCTAATTTCAGCAGATTTGCTACTAAAGAACGCCCTTCCTGTAAATCTACCATGTAGGGACGATTGACCAAAGCATAAACCATCAACAAGGGAATCTCGAAGGGTTTTTCGACCACGGGTTTAAAGTGGTAGAGAATGATTTTATCTTCCCGATAAACTGCTTCTTTTTCCGAGACTCCACACTGAATATCTTCTTCTTTAACTCGTTTGAGATTGTCTAAACCTTTGAGATTTTTTTGAGTTAATTCTAGATAATCTTGGGTAAAATCTTCCAGTTTCACTTGCGTCAAAAATGGCCACATAATTTAATTCTCCTAGAAAAGTGGGGATTTTTCAGTGAGCAGTGAACAGTAAACAGTAATCAGTGAAAAGAAAGTTCCGAAGTTTTCACCTAACACTATATACTTAAAACTGCAATCCGATAACTGATAACTGATAACTGATAACTGATTGTCAAGCACAATTAACTAATTGTTACTTTCTATTTCTTTTTTTTCTCCTAAAGCTTTTTTGAGACTTTTTACCTCTTTGCGTAATTCATAGATAGTCCGATGAATTTCATCGACTTCGCTGCGGGTAGGCAGATTCATTGATCGCAGGTAAATTTCCATTAAATCCTGCTGTTTGAGGCGATAATCATTGAGGGAATTAATAAATTTTCCCCTTACTTTTAGGTTTTCTGGTTGACAAAAAGCCTTTTCAAAAATATCATCAGCGACGACACTCCACACATCTTGAAATTCTCGCCAATCCTTGACAGGTTGACCTTTTTCTGCTAAGAAAACTAATTTTTTAGTTAAAGCTTCAAAGGATTTAACTTGAATATCAGCCAGCACAATTTGATAGTTAATACTAGCTTGATAAAGAACGCGCCAAGTTTCAAAACTATCGAGTAATTTGCGGTTAAATTCTCGCGGCAATCCCAATAAAGGCATCTGTAACCATTGGCCAAAAGTCTCATCATAAAACTTCTGCCAATAGATATTATTGAGTTCGATCAAGGAAGAAGTATTACCTAACCAAGCTTTGGTTATTGTGTCATTTGACAGGACGAAAGGATCGAACCATAAATGATTGAGACTTTGTAATTGTTGCAGGTAAATTGTCCATAGTTGACTGACATCTTGACTACTTTGGGAAGTGGTAGTAGTAAAACTATTCAGTTGACCGCGCATCTGTTGGGTATAATTATCTAAAATTGTTTGCCAGTCTTCTCCTGTTTGCATTTTCGGGAAGATACTTTCCCAAGCTTCCACCGATAATTTTAGGAATTTGATCAATAAATCCCGATTATCAAAATAGCGCTGGGTTGCCTGTTGTAATTCTGGTTTAATATTGCCCATAGGAGTCGGTATCGCTCCCATCATATCAAACCAACTTGACCACATTTTTGCCCCGGTTTCTGTCCAAAGATTGACGTAATCGGTGGCCATCTCACTCCAAGCTTGTGTCGGTTTATCCATTATTTTTGCCCTTTTCCTTTAACTCTAATTTCGCTAGTTTACTAACCCACTCTACACCCGATAACTGATAAGTAGTCGTGTAAAATTAATTTCCTAGTCGAGACTCCGAGACAGAAGACAGATAACTGATAACTTACCCACTGATAACTGATTAAGCACAATTATTTGTAGGATGGGTTAGCGGTAGCGTAACATAATCGGGCGTTGGGTTTCATGCTTCAACCCAACCTACGTTCATCTTATATTTAATTCCATCCACCTACTTAACTTACCCACTGATAACTGATAACTGATAACTGATTAGGTGTGGTGGGCCCCATTAACTCTGAGGACTTCTCCAGAGACATAACTGCTGGCAATAGGAGAGAGTAAATAGGCAGTTGCCCAGGCGATATCTGCGGGTTCACCGAAGCGACGACAGGGAATTTCGGCGGTGATTTTATCGCGAACCTTATCGGGAATCGCTAAAGTCATTTCCGTGTTAATAAACCCCGGTGCGATCGCATTGGCGCGAATATTATAACGGGCAGCTTCTCGCGCTAGGGATTTGACTAAACCGATAACTGCCGCTTTTGTGGCTGCGTAATTAGTTTGGCCGGCATTACCGCGATCACCGGAAATAGAACTAATACAAACGATCGATCCCGCTTGTCGTTCGTACATTCCCTCAATAAACGGCTTAATCGTGTGATTAACCCCTTTTAAGTTGACATTAATCACTAAATCCCAATCTAGCGGCGTTAATTTAGCGAAAAAGTTATCTCTGGTAATCCCCGCGTTAGCGACGATACCGTAAACCGGTCCCAATTCCGCTTCAATTTGTTGAGCTGCCGCTTCCATGGATTCCAACTTAGTCACGTCGGCGACAATGCCTAAACCCTGGGGATTATCGGTGACTAAATCCGTGTAAGCCACCTTGGCCCCCAATTCTATCAAAAGAGAGACAATAGCCGCCCCAATGCCTCGATTTCCGCCGGTAACGACGATAACTTTCTCCTCTAGTCCGAGAGATACCATAGCTTTTTCCTCCTAAACTCTTTCAATTGCGATCGCTGTTCCGCCACCGGTCCCATGACAGATGGCCCCCATACCGAGGGTTTTATCCTGTACTTTCAACGCGTTAATTAACGTCACCAGAATTCGCGCTCCGGAAGCGCCGATGGGATGACCCAATGCGATCGCACCACCGTGAACGTTTTGTTTTTCCCTCGCTAACCCCAGATCCATCTCAAAAAGCAGATTATTTAAGGCAAAAGCTTCGTTATTTTCCACTAAATCGAAATCTTCGATCGTTTTATCTAAAGATGATAGTAATTTTTTCACCGCTAGGACGGGGAACTCTGGAAAGCGATCAGTTTTTCCAGCACCCACAGCGCCGCCAAGGATTTTGGCAATTGGTTTTAAACCGTACTGATCCACAGCTTTTTGACTGGCTAAAAGGATAGCGGCGGCCCCATCGGAAATCTGACTACTATTCCCTGCGGTTAAAACTCCCGATGGATTAAAAGCCGGCCGCAGTTTTCCTAACCCTTCTGGGGTACTATCGGAACGAATACCCTCATCTTGAGCGATAATTGTGGAACCTTTCTTAGATTTAAGCTCAATTGGCACGATTTCGCCCTTAAACCAGCCTTTTTCTGTGGCTGTGGCCGCTCTTTGGTGGGATAAGGCGGCAATTTCGTCTAATGCTTGCCGAGAAACCCCGCGATCGAGACAGAGGCGATCAACTTGGGAACCCATGCCCTCAGTCGTGGTAGCATCGGTTAAGCCATCGTGCAGTAATAAATCCGTTAATTGTTCCGGCGCACCCATAAGGAATTTATAACCCCACCGGGCCCGATGGGAGAGAAAAAAGCCAGTTTGGGACATGGATTCTATACCACCAGCGAGGACGAGATCCGCTTCTCCGGCGCGGATTGAGGTGGCAGCGTTACTAACGGCAATCATTCCCGAAGAACAAACCATATCCACCCGATATCCGTCCACGCTTACGGGAATTCCCGCTTTAATCGCCGCTTGTCGGGGAATTAACTGACCATGACCAGATCCCAAAACATTGCCGAAAATGTACAAATCTAGGGCTTCTGGGGGCAAATTAGCGATTTCTAGGGCGGATTTCATCACTGTTGCCCCTAAATCCGCCGGGGATAATCCCATTAATCCCCCACCAAAACGACCAATTGGAGTCCGGACAGCGGCCACGATATAAACTTCTTGCATAGACTTCTCTCTATTGGGAAGCGAAGATACTAGATAGAATTTGCTTAAGAATATCGAGTCCGAAAAGATCAAAATCCCAATTTACTGTCATTGGTTAAAAGTTCCTGGCCCCGATGCCTTGAGTTTTTGTCTATCTACCCTCGATCTTGCAACAGAATTTCTGTGTCAGAACATATATTCATTAGAATTTAACTTTTCCGGCAGCAATCCCCTTTTTTTATGGATTTAGTCAAGCGTCTAGTTTTTATCGGTGGTGGCCATAGTCATGCGATCGCCCTTCGTCTTTGGGGGCAATCACCCCTAAAAAACGTTCAATTAACTTTAATTAGCGATGTCACCCATACCCCCTATTCGGGAATGTTACCTGGCCACATCGCCGGTTTTTATGATTTTGCCGAGACTCATATCGATTTACCTTCTCTAGCTAGGTATTCTCAAGCGCAATTCTGTTTAGCCAAGGCTAATTTTATAGATACGGAAAAATGTCAAGTAATTTGTAATAATTCTTTACAGATTCCCTTTGATTATCTCTCGATCGATATCGGCAGCATTCCGGCAGTGGATAATGTTATCGGTGCTAAAGAGTACGCTATCCCCGCCAAACCAGTGCCGATTTTTCGGGAAGGATGGCAAGAAATCCTCAAAAAAGCGGTTAGTAACCCTAATAATCCTCTCAATATCGTCATTGTTGGTGGTGGCGCAGGCGGGGTCGAATTAGCTTTAAATATGCAGTCCCGTTTGGCCAAAATTCTCAACTCTAGCAGTAATTTGAATTTATCTCTAATTCATCGAGGAAAAAAACTCCTACCAGCCCATAATAATTGGGTCGGTCAACGTTTAGAGAATATTTTTAAACAAAGGGGAATTAGATTATATTTATCAACGGATGTGACAGCAGTGCAAGCAGATCGGATTATCTGTTCATCGGGGTTAATTTTGCCCATGGATTATACAGTTTGGGTAACGACTGCCTCGGCCCCTAGTTGGATAAAAGCGTCAGGATTACTGACAGATGAAAAAGGGTTTATTTTAGTGAATAATTATCTGCAATCTCTTTCCCATCCCCATATTTTTGCCGTGGGAGATATTGCCACGATTCCAGATTATCCCCGTCCGAAAGCGGGAGTTTTTGCCGTCCGACAAGGAAAACCACTGTTCGATAATTTAGCAAGAATTCTGCAAAATCAGCCCCTAAAACCCTATTTTCCCCAGAAAAATTATCTGAGTTTAATCGGCACAGGAGACCAACAAGCGATCGCATCTTGGGGCAGTTTCGCGTGGCAATCACCGTTATTATGGTTATGGAAAGATCGGATCGATCGAGCTTTTATGAAACAGTTTGAACAGAAATGATGAGTTGCTTTGTCATAGGATTGAATGGCAGTTTAAGTCGGTTGGGAGGTGTGAGAAGCATGACTTAAAGTTGTTGTCTAAATGTCCAAATCGTGAGAAAAAGTTTAAGATTGCTGCTTTGTGGGAGTTTGAAGAATTTGAAGGCGCAGTTTGCGATCGCTGTTTTCTCTCTTTTGCTGAGATGAGAAACTGCAAACATCGAAAGAATCTTAAAAAATTTGACTCTAAGGGAAAAATAAATAGCAATATAGCTCTAATATAGATTTAGAGCCAAGAGGATATTTATGCTTAATTTTAACATAGAAGACTATTTAACGGATACAAAATTAATTAAAATGTCGATTTACTATGCAATGAATAGTAGGCTTAATGACGATCAATTTTGTAATTTTTTTGAACTAAGTATCAATTGTAAAAATCAAAATAAAATCAACCCTTTAGTTGAATATATTAAAAATATCTACTCTTTAAAACAACCTTATATACCAGATGAGTCATTTGCTTATACTTATCCCAAAGAAGATTTCTTTATTAGAAGATGTGTATATTTGCCTTTCAAAGAATATGCAATTAGATATCATTTGATTAATGTCCTCTCCTTGGCAGTTGAAAATTCTTTTATTAAAACAAGCTATGCTAACCGAACTCAACGATCACTCAGTGGATTTATCGATTTGTTTAAACGTTATGATCGTCAATATAAAGAATTCATCCAATGGGGGGAAAATCTTATTAAAGAATTTAAAAAAGAGCAGAGAAAGTCTTATTTATTAAACGCCGACATAACATCATTTTATGATAGTGTATCACCTAATTACTTAATCAATAATCTTTTTGATTTAACAGGGAGTATTCTACCTCAAAAATATAAACCGTTGTTGCAGAAAATATTGCAGCCAGAAATTGAATTTTACTCAGTTGTTGATAAATTATTAAAGTTAGAAAAAAAAGAACAAGGACTTTTAGTAGGTAATATAACTGATGGCTATTTGGCAAATATTTTACTAAGTAAAATAGATGAATTGATGATTGCTTATGGCTTTCATTATGCTCGATACGTTGATGATATTAAAATTATTACTAATACTAAAGATGAAGTAATCAAAGCGGTTAATATTTTGCAAGAAGAACTACATAGGATAGGACTAAACTTAAACTCGGCAAAAACGGAAATTATACATAATCCTAAATATGTCAAAGATTTTTTTAGAAAAGATCATCAAATAGCTTATGGTAATGAACTTATAAATGAGGAACATTGGGAAGATAATCAGAAAACAGAAAAAGATGAAGATGAAGATTTTGACATAAATACTATTAATCTTACAGCCAACCTTCAAGAAAAAGATTGTCATCGAATAACTAATTATTTATTTTCTTTAGAAGATGATCATGATTACGATGAAAACTTGGTTATACAATTAATCAATAAAATCCCAGAAATCATTTTTAAGTATCCAAAAACAATCAAAAAAAATACTTGGACTGTTGTTAAATTTATTATCTTTGGATTTCCTAATAACATAATATTTTCCGCATACAAAGCAATGAATGATATTTTTAAGAATCAAAATATCATGGATTATGCCAGAACAAGATTAATTCATCATTTAGTAAAACCTCGAAAAAAAGATCCGCCATATATTCTCATGATGATTAAAAATGATGAAAGATTGCGTGAAAAACTAATTGCTCAATTTCAAACCTTTCTTTCTACAAAATCCATTGACTTAAATCTCAACGCATTGTACGCATTATGGATCTTATCTCATCAAGATAATGGCCAGACTTTTGATGAAAATTTATTTCGTAAAAATGTAGAAAATTATTTACCTCGACCAATTTCTCATACTATTTCAAGGGTTTTGTCATCAATTTTTTCCCATAAAGATAATTTCAACTTTTGTGATTACTTTGATTTTACTGAGCTATCGAATAATAGTGAGAGTGAAGGATTAGAATAGTGAGAGTGAAGGATTAGATGACTTGATGACTTTTACAAATTTTAAAATATATCGGCAATATTAATTATATCTGAAGACATATCTTTTCTTAAAAAGATGTATAAAATACTACAAGCTCTTGAGCGACCAATATATCTTAATCTTCTTAAGCGAATGGTCTCAGAAATGGGTTCTGGTTCTAATTCCACTAATAAAATTATATGATTTTCTAAGCCTTGAAAATCGTAAATAGTTGACCAAGTAATTGTTTGAGGACTAGCGAGAGAGAATCGCTTAAATTTGAAAGTAGAAATTTTTGATGCTATCGAGTCAAGAAAGTTTTGACTTGGTTGTTTAGAAAAGAGGATTGTTATGTGTTTAGGTAAAACCTTTTCATCGTTTATTAATGCCAAAATATTGCTTTTTATGGCTTTAATTAAGTCTTCATCAGTTATGTAATAATCTGTGATGACTTCCTTAAACTGTCTGACAGGCTTTTTTACTTTATAGGTTGGACTAATATATTCTTCGTAAGAATCAAAAATATTAATTGTGTTTCTGATTACTTTTTGCAGGGTATAATTAAAGGGTTTAAATATCTCTTGTATATCATTTTCATTAGTTTTTTGAGAATCATCTTTAAAAATTAAAATTGATCGATTAAACATTTGACTAGCATAGTCAGCTATTTTTCTTAAAAAATCACCATCTAATTGTTGTGCCTCATCAATAATAATTCTGACTTCTTCTAAATTTTCTTTATTTTCTAAAACTTTTTGTAATAAACTAAGTTCTTTAAGCGTAAATATCTTTAAAAGATCATTATTAATTGCAACATTAAGCGAAATTTCCTTATAGATATAATCTTTTGAATCCTGAGAATTAGTAATGAATAAAACTAATCTATCAGATTGAATATCTGAAATAGCTTGTGAGATTGCGAGTTGAGTTTTTCCTGTTCCCGCAGGTCCATCAATAAGGATTGGAGTTTTAACTTTATAAAAACCATCTAAAATTTCTTGTTGCTCTTTAGTCAGCTTAATTATAGTTTGTTTCTCATCTTCTAGTTCTGCACTGAGGGATTTTCTAAATTCTGAATTACGGGTAATTAAAGTTTTAATTTCTTCTACTATATTTTTACCAAGATGTTTATGACTATTATTACTATAATGACTATATATTTCGTTGATTTTCTCACCTAGATTTTTTAGATCATCTCTAAATAAAGTAACTTCTCTTTCCATAAAGGGAGCTAAATTTCCCTCTAAAATATCAATATGAGGAAAACAAATTGCATATCCACAAGTTATCCAACGATTTGTCAAACTAGGTAGTTTACTTTTTAGGAATAACGGCAAATTCTTTGAGTTAGCTAATTGTTTTTTGTAGGGATTTTGATAAGAAATATTATCTCCCGATTTCCACTTATCATGTTCCCCGTCGTAAGAAAATCGAGTTCCTCCCTTGACTTCAATAATCAATAGACCTTTCTGGGGATGAACTAACAAGAAATCCGTTTCTCTTTCAGTTCTAGCTCCATATTTATTCTTAAAAATCCAGTATCTGTCTTGAAAAATGTAAAAATCATCGTCAAGTTGAGATAGTAAATGATATACGTCTGATTCTCCCCGTAAATTAGGATTAGAAGGCGCATCTGGGGGAAACATTTTAGCCATAATTGATATTACCCATAATTGAAAACGAGTGATCACACAGTCTGCCTTCGGCAACGCAACTCTCTAAATCCTAACTTACCAAAAAATGCCTCATACTTATCATGACTTCCAATAAAATAAGGAAGTAAAGCGATAAATCAACAAAATGCTATGGTCATCAATCTCAATATCCCACCCTCCCAACCATCAGCTAATCTAAAGGTAAAAATACTGATAGAAACCCTTAAAAATGGTCAATATGCTGTATCTATCGCTGAATTGCCTCATTTTCGAGTCCAAGCACCCACCAAAGAAGAAGCCATTTCCCAACTACAAACAACCTTTATCGAACAAATTAGCCAAATTGAAACGATATCATGGACAACACCTCTAGATAACCCCTCACCCTTTAGATGATGACAGTGAAGTAGATCCCTCATATTATCTGTAGAGGATAAAGATTTGTGTCTCAATATATTCTCGATACTGACCATATTTCCCTAATTCTTCGCAATCATCCCCAAGTTATTGCTAATGCGTCCCGTCATTCCATTTCCTTTACAATCATTACTGTTCAGGAACTTTTCAGTGGAACGAACCACAGAGACACAGAGGACACAAAGACCGATCGCTACTATATAAGTTAAACTTATCACACAAAGTCGAGAAGAGCCCTTTTTTAAGTTTCTTCTCTTTTTGTTAATGAAAGATGTGACCAATGGATACCCTAAAAGGGGCGAGGTTTTAAACCCAAAATTCTGATAAAGTAAAAATCGTCCCGATACCTTGACTGGTTAAGGGAGAGAACGTCAATAGTTTGTTAAATAGTACATATAAACCAATGCCACGTCTTCGCTCGATTATTTCCCTAGTTTTAGTCCTAGTTACTACGCTGCTGGTTAGTTGCAGTGGTCCCCAAGCAACTATCCCCACCGTCTATAGTCCGCAAAAAATCGAACAGTTACAGGTTTACATCCAACCCATAGAAGGATTTCGCCAAAAAATGAGCGTTTTGCAAGACCTCATCGCTGACAAAAATTGGGTAGATACTCGCACCTATATCCACGGCCCTTTGGGGCAATTGCGTCAGGAAATGGTAGGATTATCGCGTAATTTACTGCCCAAAGACCAAGAAAAAGCCAAGCAGTTAGCGAAAAATCTTTTCGTTCACTTTGAACGTATCGATGCGGCAGCCAAAGAAAAAGATGCTAGTCTCGCTGCTAATCAATTCCAAGAAGCATTAAAAGACTTCGATGCTTTCTTAAATATTGTTCCTAGTTAGTTTGTATTAGTGATCGGTGATCAGTTATCAGTGATCACCGACCAGGCCGCAGCTAAAAAACCGATAAATGCTATTTTGGTTTAGTTTGGACGCTAATAGGGCCATTAACCATGGTTTGACAGGCTAAACGATAATTTTCGGGTTTTTTCTTCAGACAGCGCTGCTCAAAGTCGGTTCTAGCGGAGAGATTTTCCATCCCCTCGACAATTGCCACTATACAAGTACCACACTGACCGTAACCGCCACAATTCATCAATTTACCGCCAAAAGTGTAGATATCAACGCCATTCTGGATTGCTTTCTCTCGTAAATTCGCTCCATCTGCCGCTACCACGATCTTATTCTCTTTGACGAAGTTGATGTTACCCATGACTGTATTACCCTAAATTTTTGCAAATTAATATTAAAAAATATTAAATTTTTTTGATTGTAACATTTTTGGCTCGCTCTTCTAAATATTCGGCGATGCCAATAGCGATCGCTTTTTTGCCGATAAATTTCCCCAGTGCCGCTTTTGTCACCAAATAAGCCACCTGTTCCCCGTGATCGCCCTTTTCCTCACCCCTATTAGCAATGACGGCCTGATAGCCCTTTTCTAGGCGTTTACGGGCGATTTCCAGTAACTCCTCCTGACTAACTCCCTCCTGATACTTGAAAGTCACCATCCCTAAATCGGGAAAATTTTCTCTCACCTTGTCAATCACCTTTTCCGTCGGCACAAAATTAAGATTTAACTGCCCTCCACTGGGAATCTTACCAGAAAAAGGGCTTTCTAAGCGATAATCTGCCACTGCTGCCGAAAAAATGCCAAATTTATAATCTTTACTCTCTAATTCTCCCATCACCTTCCCTAGATACTCGTCATAAGTTTCAATAATTTCATGGGGTAAATAAGCGGGGGGTGTATAGCTGCCCCGTCCGTGGATTAACTGCACCTTGGCCCCGCGCAGGTATAATTCTTCTGCAATAGCGGCCCCTAATTGTCCGGTAAAACGATTGGTTAAACGACGAATATTATCGATAATCACGGGTGTGGGTCCACCAGTGACTAAAATCGGCATATTTTTCAGGACAGAATTACTGAGAATCCCACAGGCTGCCACGGTAATCTCTTTTTCCCCGGGGAGATTGTGTTTACCGTAATCATCCCGGGGTGGCATAATCTGAACTCCCCAGCGATCAAGCGTTTGCAAAGATTCGCTCAGAATAGCATTATGTAAACTGCCGTGCATGGTGGGGACAAGCAGAATTTTAGTTTTTCCCTTTTCCTGTCGTCCCAAGGCCGAGGCCAAGCATGAAGTGATCACTCCGTCAGCGATTCCGTAACGAAACTTATTAATGGTGTTATAGGTAGCGGGAGCGACTAAATAAAGATCAAAGGGAGATTGATCGCTTAAATGTTCTGCTTTTGCCGTTAATTGGCTAATTACGGGATTAACCGTACTCCATTCCAAAGCTTCCTTAGTGACGTATCTTAAAGCTTCTTCCGAGACAAAAGCCACGACTGTGGCCCCGAATTTCCGCAAAGATCGGGCAATTAGCGGCGCTTTCATGGCCGCAATCCCTCCTGTCACCAGTAAAGCAATCCTTTTACCCCAGAGATGATGATTTTCTAAGGGTACTTCGCGATCGCCTAAGTCCGAATCCGTGGGAGGGGAGAAATTCCAAGTCATAAATTTGGGGAAATGGGGGAATGGGGGAATGGGGGAATGGGGAAATGGGGGAATGGGGGAATTCAACTAAAAAACCCCAAAACCCCAAAACCCTAAAATCTCAATACCCAACACCTTCTAACTGATAACTGATCACTGATAACTGATTCGGTTATCCCTATTCGGGATTTGTCTATCTCTGAGCGAGAAACTGGTTATGCTAGTAAATAAAGGGTTGCTTCGGTGTTCTTATGATTGACAAAATTTTAACTAAAGTTCGATCGCTTGCCAAGCCGCTATTAGTTCTGGGATTAGTGACAACGCTGATTTTCGGTTCTATTCCCAGTGCTTTAGCGGCATCGGGGGGTAGAATGGGGGGCGGTAGTTTTCGCGCCCCTAGTCGCAGTATTAGCCCTTCTAGAGGTGGTGGTTACAGTTCCCCGGGTTACGGTGGAGGTATTGGTTTTCCCTTCCTTTTACCCTTCTTTTGGGGTGGTGGTGGCGGTGGCTTAATTTCTCTGTTAATCTTTTTTGCTATTGCCAATTTCCTCGTTAATGCTTTCCGTAATGGTGGAGGCAGTGACGAGAATGGTATGACGATAGAATCCGGTTATGAAACCGTCTCCGTGGCTAAAGTACAGGTGGGTTTGTTGGCTAATGCCCGTTATCTGCAACAAGAATTAAATCAAATCGCCCTAACTGTCGATACTAGCACCTCCGAGGGACGAGTCGAAGTCTTACAAGAATCGGCCCTCGCCCTGTTACGTCATCCGGAATACTGGGTTTATGGTAACGTCGATTGCCAACAAACCAGCCTCAGCAGTGCAGAAGCGAAGTTTAATCAGTGGTCCCTCAACGAACGCGGTAAACTAACGGCGGAAACCTTAACTAATTACAATAATCAACTGCGTCAAGGTTCTACAGAAAATATTTTACCCGAATCGGCCGGAGAATTAGCTAAAACCGCACCGGAAGGCTATATTTTGGTGACTATTTTAGCCGGCATTGTTGGTAAATTTTCTCTACCCAAAATTAATGATTCCCAAGACTTGAAACAGGCCCTGCAACAAATTGGTAGTATGGGAGGCGATCGACTTTTAGCAGTAGAAGTGATTTGGACCCCCCAAAGCGAGGGTGATGTTCTCAGTCAAGATGACATTCTCGCTAATTATCCCGATCTGAAATTAGTGTAATTTTTCGGGTAATAACTCTAGATATTAGCTAAAATCTCCCTTATTACGGGGAGATTTTTTGATTAGGGTTTGCGGCAAAAAGTCAATTGGCTGGTGATGGGGTGAGTTTTGTCGGTTAGTCCCTCGCAACGAAACCCAAAAACTCCACCGATTATGCCTAAATCCTGATAACTTGGGAGTTAATCATACTATTAAAAACGGATTTGGTATAAGACCAGTATTTTACCTTCTATTTCATGACTCGGATTCTTTCTCTATCGATCCAACCGTGTATTAGACATCTCCAAAATTCGGGCTAGATTGAGGTTAATTTCTGGAAATGTCCATTGTACTGTAAGGGAATCAGGAGCCGCCCAAGATCCATTGAGTCGCTACCTCGGTTTCCCCCCAAGGAAACTGCCTGACTTCAGCCGCGACAAAGTGGGAAGCCAGACTTTCAATCAGTTTAACCAGAGTGGAATCAGTCACCACTGCAACTTTACTGACGTACTTGTGATGGTCGCGTATCAGCCGGAAATGAGCGACCAAGGCACCAAAACTCTCCCAACCAGTGAACGTGGGAACTTCGATGATTACGCCAGCAAGGCCACCAGTGGCCTCAATGTGGGGGTCCACTGCCTCCGCAATCTTGATGAAATCTTCCGCCGCAAGTGCAGATTTAGGTTGCATATAGAGAATGCTATGCGCGGCATCTAAATTATACTCTATCATAGTTTGCCTCTCCCAAATGGTCGAAGTCTAACTATATACTATCACAAATAATGGGACCAAGATTGAGGGAAAATTAACAAGCGATCGCAGAAAATAACCACAAAGACACAAAGACACAAAGACACAAAGATTAGGCTGGTTAATTCTTCTTGCCATCCAATCAGAATTGGGTGGTTTATGCGTTGCTAACCAACCCAACTGGACTTTATTTGACTGGTAATTTTCTAGATATTAACTAGGTTAAAGATGGCATAGCCAACGCATAATTGAAACCAGTTGATTATCATTGGTTAAGTTAGCGGCATTGGTGAGTTTTTTCGTCTCTAATTGCTGATAAATTTCCCTGGCCATTTTTGTTTCAATAGCAGCGCCGATAAAAAAAGTATAAGGATGCTTAGATATTTTTCTAAAAGCATCATCAATTCTCTGCAAAGCAGTACGAGCAGTTTTCCAATGTTCATCTGCTCCCGCGGGATCAATCCCACCTTTCAATTCTCCCAAAGCAATGTATAAATCAGGAGATTGTAAGGTTTGTTTTTTGTTTTTTTGATTAGCTAATTGCGTCGAATCACATTTTAAAAGACACAAATGAATATTGCTGTTATTAACAATGGGAACATTGACATTATAAATTATTGTTCTTGGTTGGCTGTTATTTAACCAGCTAACACCTCTAACCAAGATTTCTAGATTAGGTGTCATTTCTTCAGCTTCTCTCCATTGATTATTACTAGAATTGAGCCAATCATAAGCAATTCCTGCTACTCTTAAAGTTGCTAATAGAGAACGAGTAAATTTACTTTGAGCTAAGGAGCCACCCGCGTTTCTCATGATTCCTCCTAAAGTGTCACCCCGAATCAATAGAAATCTATAGACTAACTCCTCGACAAAATTAGTCCCCGCAGGTTCCAGAAAATTGACAATTAATTCTTGAATTGCTTCTACCTTGTCTTGGGGATGTAAATAATTTTTAGATTTATCAGAAATTCCCGATGCAGTTAATAAAGCCGCTTGAATATCTGGGATGTTTAGTAAATCTCTAGGATTGTTTACGGTTTGTGCAATAATTTTTAAGGTTCTTGCTTCTGCAATTAAAGGAGTAGCTCTCTGATTTTTTTCTAAGGCTAGAGCAATAAATCCTGAACGGATAGCTTCATAGGTAGTCTCCAAATCACAACTTTGGTTTAAATGCAAGAGATAGGGTTTTTCCATTAAGGCTTTCTCCACACATAAATACATTTTCTTAAAGATTCTCTACCATGACATCCCATTTGCTGACTACTATTACCTTTTCCCTGAGGAACTACTAAAATATTTTCTACTTTAAATCCAATTTCTTCAGCAATTTTTGACAAAATTAAATCTACAGAAATACTAGCTCCCGCATAGCGCACGTTATCATTAATCATACAGAAAATACCCGAGGATTTCATAACCCGAAAGCATTCATAAATTAGACAAGACATTTCCAGAAAATACCCCCTAATCATCCGAGGAATACCATGGTTATTTAAGGCCTTGCTTGATTTTAATTCCTCTAAACAACCTAGGATACTTTCTAATAATTTTTGACGATCAGTTATGGCAATGGCTGGCGACCAATGTTCATTGATTTTTAGTAACTCTTTGGGTTTATTTTCAACAGTGCAACTAAGCATTTGTTGACGTAATTGTTTTAATTGTAGTTGATCTATTCCCAATAGAGCCAATTCCAAAGCGTAGATACGAGTATAATCATAGCGATTACAATAAGGAGGAGAAGTAATAATAGAATCGTATTTTTCTGACGAAATCTCTGGCAAAATCTCAAGACAAGAACCTTGATATAGTTGAATTTTTCCCCGAGGATAATCTCTAGAAAAAAGTTCCAATTGTTGCTGACTAGGCTCTAAATCTGCGAGAATTTCTCGTAACTTGCTATGTAGGGCAATTTTAAAGTCTAAAATTTTTCCTTTGTCAAATATATTTTTACCCTGTTGTTTACCAGAACGATAATCCCAACGGAGGTATTGACCATCTTTTCTAGTATAGCTAATTGATTCGAGAATAGAAAGTAAGGCAAATTTTAAGATCGCTTGCACTCGCTCATTCTCTTGGGCAATCAACCCTAAGTAACTTTCTATACAAGCCTGATTTTCTTGGGGATATGCTCCTTGAGTAATTGGTAATTCTAATAACTTAACTTTGTCATCTACCTGTTGCCAAAGGCTATGGTTAGACCAATACTCTAGACGATGTATATCATCACTATTTAAGCCATTTTCTAAAATTTGTCTAGTAATAATTAATTCTTGTCCAATCGGCAATAGTTCTATTCCATCTGCTGATAAACCCCTGGCCGCCGCCGCAAATAAAGTTGTTCCGCTGCCCGCAAAAGGGTCTAGTATTTTTCCTTGTTTGATACCATATTTTTCTAGAAGATAAACTATCAGATCAACGGAAAAACCCTCTTTATATTTATACCAGCGATAAACTGGTTGGTTCTTATTACCTTGAAAACTGACTAGGGTACGAGATAATTGCTCAGAATCAAGTAATTTGTCTTGAAAATAATTAAATAATTCTCGATCAAGATTGTTGATTTCTAACAATCTTTCTGCTACATTAACCGAACTATTAATCATTTAGGTTTACTGGCAAAATTGCCGAAAAATAATTATCAAAATTTATCTTTATTTGAGGGGTAATTTTAATCGGTGGGGAAAGGGCGATACTTAAGAATTAATTCTCGCACCGATTCCCCTAGATTTAATCTCAATCCCCTAGACAAATACCCAAACCCCTGGCGGTTTTGACTAAAGTTTCTTCGGGATCGACGACGCGATAGGTTTTAATCGCCTCCTCAATGGGAACACTGACCACTTGCCGATTTTGCCAGGCCACCATGCGATCGAATTCTCCCCGAGCGATCAGATCCACGGCCGCTACGCCAAAAGCCGCCCCCAGTAAGCGATCCATCGGAGAAGGAATACCCCCCCGTTGAATATGGCCCAGGAAAGTCACTCTCGTTTCGGCCCCAGTTTCCCTAGCAACTTCTTCGGCTAAATAGCGACCGATACCCCCGAGACGATCTTCTCCTAGGGCTTCCTTTTGCACTAGGCGATTGCCGGTTTCGGTACGCACGGCCTCGGAGACAATAATCAGAGAAAACTGTTTATCCATACGCTGCCGTTGCCGGATCTTCTCGCAGATCTTCTCTAATCGGTAGGGAATTTCGGGAATGAGAATGATATCGGCCCCCCCCGCAATACCGGCAGCCAGGGCGATATGGCCGGCATCTCTACCCATAACTTCTAGAATCATCACCCGGTTATGACTAGCGGCGGTAAAATGGAGGCGATCGAGGGCTTCTGTGGCAATATTAGTAGCTGTATCGAAGCCGATGGAGACTTCTGTAGCTCCCACATCATTATCGATGGTTTTGGGGATACCAATCAGATTAATGCCTCCCTGTTGGGCAATACGGCGCAAAATCGCCAGACTACCATCGCCACCGATGCCGATCAGGGCATCCAGTCCCAGACTATGATAGCCGTCGATGATGTCCTGAGAGCGATCGATCAAGGTTCCATCGGGCATCGGGAAAGCGAAGGGATCCCCCTTATTGGTAGTACCGAGAATTGTTCCTCCCATCACCAACAGGCGATCGACTCCTTCAATATCAAAGATAGTGGTTTTGGGGGGACGGCTAACTAATCCGTTCGTTGCTTCTCGAATACCCACCACTTCCCAGCCATAATTGCCACTGGCATGGTGGACAACGGCACGAATGGCGGCATTTAAACCCGCACAGTCACCGCCACTGGTGAGAAGTCCAATTCGTTTTTTTTCACCCATAGGTTTTTGTCAGGAGATTAACAAATCTATATTTAGGGAAAAGTTGCGGATAATGCCTAAAAATTAAGAAAGTTTCTAGATCGTCCCTGACAGCTAGGGGAAAAATTCACCCCCATCCCCTCAGTAATCGATCACGAGCAGGGTATGCAGGGCGACACGGATTCCCATTATACTAAAAAGTATATAACAATATTAGGGCATTTGTCAACCCTAATATACGAGAAATTTTCTGATAACTGATAGCCAATCAATTTAACTATTTACTGCTTGCTGAAGACGGGATAGATCCCAACCTTTTTGATTGAGAAGTAGCCAAGACTGCATTAAATCAGGACCGTGTAACTCCCCCATCAAAGCGGCCCGCAGAGACTTCATTACTAGACCTTTTTTAACCCGATGGGCTTTAGTTGTGGTCTCCACAATTCCCTTGGCAACTTCTCCAGTCAAATCGGGAGTAATAGCGGCGAGAATATCCTTGATAATATCCTTAACTCCCTCTAATTGTAATTGACTTAAAGCCTCCTGATTATAATTAGCCAGAGGGGTTAAAAGTAAGCGACTTTCAGCGACAGCATCGCTTAAACGAGTTAAACTCGGACCGATGAGAGTAGCCAAACCGATCAACCAAGCTCGATCGGTTTCAGCATCAAAATTATACCCTGCTTCTTGCCAGTATGGGAGAAGTAAAGGCACTAATTCCTCACCGGTTAAACGATGGAGATATTGACTATTAATCCAATCCAGTTTAGTCCAGTCAAATTTTGCCCCCGCTTTATTTACCCGTTCTAAACTAAACACTTCTGCGGCCGTTTCAAGGGTAAAAATTTCTTCAGTGGAATCGGGAGGAGTCCAACCCAGTAGAGTCATGTAATTAACCAAAGCTTGCGGCAGAAAACCCAGTTTTCGGAAATCATCGATCGAAGTGACTCCATCCCGTTTAGATAACTTGCGACCCTCCTGATTTAAGATCAAAGGACTGTGGGCAAACTCCGGCACTTTTGCCCCTAAAGCTTCGTATAAAAGAATTTGTTTAGCCGTATTAGCGATGTGATCTTCCCCACGAATAACATGGGTAATTTCCATATCGATATCATCAACAACTACCGCTAAATTATAGAGAGGCTGACCGAATTGTTCCTCCCCATTTTCCGAGGTACGAGCGATCACCATATCGCCACCTAAATCACTACCTTTCCAGATAACTTTTTCCCGGATTAAATCCTGCCAAATAATTTCTCGATCATCGTCAATAATAAAACGAATTACTGCTTTTCTCCCCCCTTGCTCGAATTGAGCTTGTTGTTCGGGGGTGAGATAACGATGACGATTATCGTAACGGGGGGCAAGATTGCGGGCTTTTTGTTCTTCCCGCATTTTTTCCAATTCTTCCGGGGTACAATAACAACGATAGGCTAAACCTCGATCGAGCAGGGTTTGAATGGCTTGACGATAATAATTAAGGCGTTGAGTTTGAAAAAAAGGACCTTCATCCCAATTCAGTCCTAACCATTGTAGGCCCGCTTGAATATTTTCCGTATATTCTGGTCGAGAACGCTCTAAATCTGTATCTTCCACGCGCAAGATAAATTTCCCCCGGTGATGACGGGCAAAAAGCCAGTTAAACACGGCTGTGCGTGCGGTTCCAATGTGTAAATTTCCCGTGGGACTGGGGGCAATACGAACTCTTACTGTCACGATCTAACTCCTAGGTTTTTGCGGCAACCATATCCCATGTTATGGCAAATTCACCTAGGTCAACTGGCAAAATTAAGACAGTTTTCAGCCAGGGTTGCCAGCAGCAATTATCAGTTCTTTTGTACCGATTAAGCTGGGAGTGTTAGGCCTGAGTAACCGCACTGGGGAATCGAAGAACAATAAAACATCTTGGGGAATGTAAAAATATATAAAAGTATGTGAAGATGTGCGGAATGTCGGTTATAAATTTTGGAGATATCTATTGGTTTTATCTCTGAGGTTGCGATTAATCACAATGTTTGAAACTCTATTATCTTCGATTTTGCTTACCCAGTCTGATTATTTCCATCTGACTCCCACTAATAAGGTGGCAGTGGAGAGAAGAATTGTCGAAAAAAGTTTTGGTTCCGATCCTCAGATTAATCCTAGGGAAATCTCTAGTATTTTGAATCTTCAGCCCCAATGTGGTGCGAATCCTGCTAATTCTCAGATTCAATGCACTTGGAAAGAAGGAAATAGACAGATAAAAGCCTATTGGTCAAAACCTTGGCGCTTTCAGCGCTGGGAATCTAGGGGATTCTAGCCATATCTTGAGGTAATATCAGTTCTAAAAATAAATAGCAAAGGGTGAGGGAGGAACAACAAACTCTCAATAAATGAAGTTTCCCTCTCCGGGGAGAGGGTTTGAGGGAGGGATATTTTAGTACCCGTGTTATTTCGGTAATTCTAGGCAGCGATTAAAGATTTGCTCAAAGGTTGCCAACGGAAATATCTTTCCCCACCCAACTCGAGGACAAATTTTAACCGGGGTTCCTGTTGACTAAGATTAATTAAGTATTGTTTTTCTTCCGAGGACAAAACAAAACTTTCAATAATCCAAATCACTAAACCTTTAGATTTGGGGGGTAAATTTTCCAATTGATAGGTAGCAATGGGAGGAATAAAATAAACCGGTCCCACGGCTGCTTCCCGACCGATATTTTTTTTACCTAAATGGGGGGGACGGACTCCATGAATGCCGGTAAGATAGGCACTTAAATCGCCTAGACCTCTAGCGGTGATATGCAGGACATTGTACCCAGTGGCCCGTAAACGTCTTTGATAGCGTCCCTCGTAACCTCCTTCTAAGGGTGCGTAAACACCTAAAGCGCCGTATTGTTCCAGATCGCGAATAAATGGTTTTCCTGTGGTCAGTAGTGCCATAGCTAGTAAAAAAATCTTTTTCCCTATAATCGCACGTTTTGTTAAGTTGTGCGTCAGGTGAACAAAGAAAGACTTAAGATCAAAGATAGAGAGAGACAATCGCTACTCTCCCAAGGAGGCAATATGTTTCACGATCTCCTTTATCCCAACGGACTGCTTTATATCCTCATTAAACTAACTGTTTTAGCGTTAGCAGTCTTGCTCTGGTTTATGGTCGTTTCGGCCCCGGCTGTCTGAAAAAAACACTGCTCTTGTCTCAGGTTAGCCTTGTCTTCTACAATTAGCGTTCTATGCAATGGCTAAATTTTGTCGATGACTCCTGTTAAATTGCCGATCGATCCTTTTCTGAAACCCAACCTAACCACTAAGCTCCTAGGGGTGGGGTTGGTATTGACAATTATTTTTATCCTGATTGCCCTGTTTTCGCCCCTTCTGCAAGCGATCGGCCTGATTCAGGATCCAACCGACATTTTAAGCAATTATCCCCTACAAGCCCCCAGTTCCGGGCATTGGTTCGGGACGAATGTGCGCGGTTATGATGTCTTTTCCCGCACCCTATTCGGGACCCGGGCGGCCTTGTCCGTGGTATTTTTGGCCACAGGATTATCTTTAGTCATCGGGGTTCCTTTAGGGTTAATTAGCGGTTATTTGGGGGGTAAGATCGATCGCGTTCTCCTCTTTCTCATGGATACCCTCTACACCTTGCCGGGGTTATTATTATCGGTGGCTCTCGCCTTCGTCTTGGGTCGTGGTATCGTCAATGTAGCGATCGCTGTTAGCATTGCCTATATTCCCCAATATTTTCGCGTGGTCAGAAATCAAACCGCCAGCGTTAAAAATGAGTTATTTATCGAAGCGGCACGAGCGATCGGTGCTAGTCCAGGCCGGATACTATCAAAATATCTTTTCTTTAATGTCGTCCAAAGTGTCCCGGTTCTTTTTACCCTCAACGCGGCGGATGCGATCCTGGTTTTAGGCGGTTTAGGCTTTTTAGGCTTAGGATTACCAGAAGAAGTGCCAGAATGGGGTCATGATCTCAAGGAAGCTTTGGCGGATTTATCTACAGGCATCTGGTGGACCACTTTATTCCCCGGATTAGCAATGACCACGATGGTGGTGGGTTTATCTCTCTTGGGAGAGGGGTTAAGTGAAATTTTAAACCCCCTGAGTCGTAAACGCTAAAAGCGCGGGCCAGAGATCGAGGGAAATCAACTCAAGGCCTCCACACCCTCAGCCTCTCTGTCCGGTAACGATGTAGGATACCCTTTGGGCGATATTGGTGGCGTGATCGGCCATACGTTCCAGATGACGGATTAGTAAAGCCATCAGCAGGATCGGTTCCACCACACCCTTAATATCTCTTTGATGGGCGAGAGTGTGATAGAGATAGTCATAGGCTCGATCGACCGTATTATCTAGTTCTTTGACCTTTGGACCGGCTTCTTGATCGAGGTCAGCCAGAGCAACCAGACTCGTGGCTAACATATACTGAGCATGGTGGGACATGGCCTCGATCTCACTCATACAATCATGAGGAGTATAGGCGAATAACTTGAGTGCTATTTCGGCTAAATCCTTGGCATAATCGCCGATCCGTTCCAAATCGCGCACTAATTGCATAAAAGCACTTAAAAGCCGCAAATCTTGGGCTACGGGAGCCTGTAGAGTCATGAGAGTGGCACAATCTAACTCGATTTGACGATAGTAGCGATCGATTTCCTTATCGAGGGGGGCGATTTTTTTCGCCATTTCCAAATCCCTAGCAAAGAGGGATTGATGGCTAAGACGAAAGGATTCTTCGACCAAGGTTCCCATTCTCAGCACATCCTGCTCCAATCGCTGGAGAGAACGAGCGAAATAGGTGCGATCGGGATGATTGGTTTCTTTGGATAGGCTCACGGTCGGATTCGCTTAACATAAAACTACTCTTTCTCTACAGTCATAACAAG